>JBBSMO010000074.1:0-8760 GCA_038233155.1 Longimicrobiales bacterium | reverse complement strand
GGCGCAGGAGGCGATGAAGGCGCACACGCGCCGTGCTACAGCGGTGATGATGATCGCTACGGCGCTCCATTCGATCGCGACGGGGAACATGCTGCCCTCGTACGTTCACGACGAGGAGACCGGAGACATCAGGCCGCTTGCGACCGTGTGCGTCGATTCTTCGGAGTTCGTAGTCTCGAAGCTCAAGGACCGCGGCACGCATCAAGCCTTCGGGGTAATCACCAACGCGCAAGATTTTCTGCACGTTTTGCGGCACTACGTAGAGGAGCCGGCACCGGCCCCCCCCGCCGTCTGAGCAGCCTGAGCGAAGCAATGGCTTCCGCGCTGGCTACCGCGGCAGCCCGGCTCACTGTCGCCCGTATCGACCGGGTTTGGCTCTTCCCGCCGTGGCATCATGAAACCGGCGAAACCGGCGTCGCCGTCTTCGGGCTTTTCCCTGCGAGTGCGGGTGCCGACCCGCTCCGCCGCGACATCGTTACCCTGCGCTATCTGTCCGAGGTTGCTGGCCTCGAGACCACGATCGAGGCGGAGGGCAGCGCCCCGCTCGGGAGTATGCCGGGGGTGATCAGCGGAGTGCTCCGCAGGTTGGGCGAAGCAGCGGAAGGCCCGGCCGTGTTCGTCATCGGCGGCGATGCAGCCACCTGGGAGGGTCTGTTGCGAGCCACGCCGTCCGCTGCTTGACCTGCCAAGGCAACAACGATTATCGTTATCGCAATGCAGGCGATTCGGATCGCCTGCCATGGCACCTCCCTGGCAGCTACCTTGCTCATGGCATCTCCCTACCTCAACCTGTTTCGCCGCTACTTGCGTGACCAGGGCCTCCCCGTGACGCTGCAGCGGGAAGTCGTGGCCGATGCCGTATTCGAATCTTCCGACCACCTGTCCGTAGATGACATCGAGGCGGCGCTGAAGCAGCGGGGGGAGCGCATCGGCAAGGCGACCATTTACCGGACGGTGGAGCTGCTCGTGCGCAGCCGGTTGGTGCAGGAGCACGACTTCGGCGAAGGGTTTAAGCGGTACGAGCACCTGTTCGGGGACCAGCGGGTCCACGAGCATCTGATCTGCACCCACTGCGGTACGGTGATCGAGTTCCAGAGCCCGGAGGTGGTCGGTGTGCAGGAGCGCACCGCCCAGGCGCATGGCTTTCTTCCCACCCGGCACCGCCTCGAAATCTATGGCCTGTGTGCGGCGTGCCAGGAGCAAGGTGTGACGGTTACGAACGAAGGGCTCACCTGTCCAGCCTTGGAAGTCGCGCTTTGATCGATCCGCGAACCCTTCCGCCCTCCCTTCGCGGCCTGCCGTGGGAGCTGCCGCGCAACTTTCTCGGTTTGGAAGGCGCGTCTGGCGAGTGGGACAATGCCGCCGTCGTCATAGTGCCGGTTCCCTACGAATCTACCGTTTCGTACCAGGGCGGCACCAAGGGCGGGCCGGATGCAATCATCGCTGCGTCCCGGTATCTCGAGCTATACGATCAGGAGCTGGATGCCGAGCCCGCGGATGCCGGCGTGGCGACGCTGCCCGCGCTGCACCTCACCTCCGCCGGTCCCGAGAAGGCAATCGCAGAGCTGAGGCAGGCCTATTCCACCTTGCTGGATGCGGCCGGGCAGCGTCTGGTGATCACTCTCGGCGGCGAACATTCCATTTCCAGCGCGCCGATATTGGCTCATGCCGCGCGGCTTGGCGAGGCGGAGCGCCTGTCGGTGCTGCAGTTCGATGCCCACAGCGATCTGCGGGAGGAGTTCGAAGGGTCGCCTTACTCGCACGCTTCCGTAATGGCGCGGTGCGTTGCGGATGCAGACATCGTCGCAGCGGGGATTCGGGCGCTGACCAGCGAGGAGCGGCGGCTGATCGACCGCACTCCCGCCATCACTGCTATCTTCGCAGAGGAAATGGTAGATGATGATGCGTGGGTACAGCGCGCTATGGATGCGCTCGGCGACCCGGTCTACATCACCTTCGATGTGGACTATTTCGACCCCGCGCTCATGCCCGCGACCGGAACCCCCGAGCCGGGCGGCGGGGAATGGTATCCCGCCTTGCGGCTGCTGCGGCGGGTCTTCAACGAGCGGCGGGTGGTGGGTGCGGATGTGGTCGAACTCGCTCCCGCGCCCGGCAACGCCGCACCCGACTTTCTCGTCGCCAAACTGATCTACAAGATGATCGGCTACCATGGGGAAGGGCGGGGCGGGGGTAGATAGCCACGCAGCTACGGGTTATCTTTGACGACTATGGGCGGGCCGCCTTTCAGACGGCCCGTCTTTCTTTGCGCCGGGTTCCGGCGCGTCAGGCGGAGACCGGAATGGCAGTCAGAAACATCGCGATCATCGCGCACGTCGACCACGGCAAGACGACATTGGTCGACCATATGCTCAGGCAGGCGGGAACGTTCCGCGATAACCAGCAGGTAGAGGAGCGGGTGATGGACAGCAACCCCCTCGAGCGGGAGCGCGGCATTACCATTCTGTCGAAGAACCTGTCGGTACGTTGGAAAGACACCAAGATCAACATCGTCGACACACCCGGGCACTCGGACTTCGGCGGTGAGGTCGAGCG
Organism: Longimicrobiales bacterium; assembly: GCA_038233155.1. Lineage (GTDB taxonomy): Bacteria > Gemmatimonadota > Gemmatimonadetes > Longimicrobiales > Longimicrobiaceae > JBBSMO01. The sequence continues at coordinate 6,207 of JBBSMO010000074.1, read as the reverse complement.
CATTCTCCGCATGGTGGAAGGCGTCATCCTGCTCGTGGATGCCGCGGAAGGTCCCATGCCGCAGACGCGATTCGTAACCCGCAAAGCGCTCGCGCTGGGGCTGCAGCCGGTGGTGATCATCAACAAGATAGACCGCTCGGATGCAGAGCCGATGCGGGTGCACGACGAGGTTCTCGAACTCTTCCTCGCCCTGGAGGCAGATGACCACCAGTTGGACGCGCCCTTTCTGTACGCGGTAGGCAGGGACGGCTACGCGATCCGCGAGATGGGAGACGAACCCGGTGATCTCGAGCCGCTGTTCGAGACCATCCTCGAAAGCATTCCCCCGCCGCGCGGTTCGGCAGCCGGTGCGTTTCAGATGCTTGTTTCGACTATCGACCACTCGCCGTATCTGGGTCGGTTGGCGATTGGGCGCATCGAGAGAGGGGTCGCCCGGTCGGGCGACCGGGTAATCGTGGCCGCTCCCGACCATGGGGCGGGCGAAGGCGAGTCTGCCAAGATCAGCAAGCTGTACGTTTTCGACGGGTTGCAGCGACAGGAAACCGCCGAGGCAGCCGCCGGAGACATCGTTGCGGTGGCGGGAGTGACCAGCTTCGACATCGGCGACACGCTCTGCGACCCCGAAGCAGTCGAGCCGCTCGCCGGCATCCGGGTAGAGGAGCCGACGGTCTCGGTAGACATCATCGTCAACACCTCACCCTTCGCGGGCCGCGAGGGGCGCTACGTTACCAGCCGCCAGATCCGCGAGCGCCTGTTTCGGGAGACCGAGAGCAATGTCGCGTTGCGCGTGGAGGAGACCGACTCGCCAGATGCGCTTACGGTTTCCGGCCGCGGCGAGCTGCACCTCGGCATTCTCATGGAGACCATGCGCCGTGAGGGCTACGAATTCGCCGTTTCGCGGCCGCGGGTGATTACCAAAGTCGGCGAGAATGGCGAACTGCTCGAACCCTATGAGGAGGTCACCATCGAGGTGCCCGAGGGGCTCATGGGCGGGGTGATCGAGAAGCTCGGGCAGCGCAAAGGAGAAATGCTCGAAATGCGCACCACCGGCGATGCCATCACCGGCGACGGCCGGCTTACCCGTCTGGTGTACCGGACGCCGGCCCGCGGCCTCTTCGGCTACCGCTCCGAGTTTCTTACCGATACGCGCGGCGAGGGCATCCTGCACCACCGCTTCCTCGAGTATGCCAAGCACGCCGGGACGCTTTCGACTCGCTCGCGCGGCGTGCTGGTCAGCATGGTTTCCGGCGAAAGCGTCGCCTTTGCCCTCGGCGGCTTGCAGGAGCGCTCGACGCTGTTCATCGGGCCGGGTGCGGCGGTCTACCCCGGCATGGTGGTGGGGGAAAACTCGCGGATGGGAGATATGGATGTGAATGTCGCCAAGGGTAAGAAGCTCACGAACATGCGTGCCGCGGGCTCGGACGACAACGTGTTGCTCGAACCGCCCCGCCAGATGACCCTCGAAGATGCACTCGGCTACATCGGCGACGACGAGCTGATAGAGGTCACTCCGAAGTCGTTGCGGCTGAGAAAGCGGCTGCTCGATCCGAGTGACCGCAAAAAAGCCGCTCGCGCCTCTGCCTGAACGTGGCTGCGAAATTTCTGTGACCAGAGGCTTGACAGGCGGCAGCACTCGTTTACTTTGGCGCAGACAGCCCGTGGCCGAGTTCGCTTTCGCATCCCGGCCCGGTATTCCGCTTCCCGTCACAGGAGATTGTTGCATGCCCGACGTGACCGCTCGCCCGGGGCTCGAAGACGAACTTGCGGACAGCCGTTTCGGCTTCGCTCATTTCGGCAAGTCGAGCGAGGTGGGGGACGAGCAGACAGACGAAGACGAGTCCGATCAAGACGAGGACGAAGAGGATGAGGATGATTGGGACGACGACGAGTGGGAAGACGACGATGATGACGACGATTGGGAGGAGGACGAGGACGACGGGGATGCCGATGAAGAGGATTGAGACGGCGCTCTGGTAGCCTTTCTCGTCGGCGTGTGCTTGACCGCGGCCTGGTTTTCTCCTACTATTGTCGTCCTGCCGGGCACAGCGGGGATGTCTACAAAGAAGGTTGGGACGTTTGCGCGGGCCTCGCCCAGAAGAGGGTGAGCGTAGCTCCGGCGCGAACGTCCCGCCCTTCTCGCAGGGCCTGTAGCTCAGGTGGTTAGAGCGCACGCCTGATAAGCGTGAGGTCGCACGTTCGAGTCGTGCCAGGCCCATTACAAGTCGTAGGGTTTACAGGCGCCACTCCGCTCCCCGCGGTGTGGCGCCTGTTTTTCGTGTCGACGGCCGCAAGTTCCCGCCAGACAGAACCGAAGGACTCGGTGCGGAGAGGAGACAGAGCGTGGGAGATGGGGTTTCCACTCGAAGCAATTCCAGTGGGGTGAAACTCCGGCGAGATTACGCTACCTGTGTGAAGCGGCACGCCCGGCGGTGCGGGTGAGTTACCTCGTAGCTTTCGCCGAAGCGGGTATCACCATACCTTATGGGTGGAGCCGGGGTTTCTCATGGGCCCGCGCGCTCTCTCTCCTTCACTCCCACAAGGGATACGATCATGATGCGTTCGACTCGCCTGGTACTGACCGGTCTCGCTTTGGCATTGGCTGCAGCATGCACCAGCAACGGCCCCACCGCACCGTCCGCCGAAGACAGTGCCGTGGTACAGGCCGGCAAGATTGGCAGCGGGCAGGCCCAGGCGCCTACCACAGGCGCTTCCTTCGGCAAGATTGGATCAGGACAGTAACCCCTGCGCCAACCCGGTGCGCGCCGGCCGGATCAATACCCGTCGGCGCGCACCGCAAAAGAGGCCGCAAGTTCCGTAGATAGATGGTCCGCGGCATCCCGTAAAACCGGCGAAGCAGCGGGGGCGGTGACGTGTGCCCATAGCACGGCCGGGGTTTCTGCCAACTCTGCCGGGGCTCGCAAGCGGGTCCGCGCGAGGTCGAGAATCGCCTCGGCACTGATCCGTACGCGGGCTTCTCCGCGCATCAGGGCAAACTCGAGTGAGCGTGTCGCCGCGCGCTCAGTCCGATTCCATTCGCCGAGGAGCGAAGCTCCCCGGGCGATGTCGAGCAATGCCTGGGCAAGGTTCTCCGTAGTCGGAGATCTGTCCGCGAGCGCACAGACGTCAGACCAAGCGGCTTCAAAGGTCTGTCTCTCGCCCGTGCCCGCGGCTGCACGGCAGACGTTGGCGCGCCCGACGATCTGGTCGGCTGGCAGCAGCAGCCGCCAGGTGGCTTGGAAGACGCGCAAGGCCGGTTCGAACAGGCCCTGATCCATCCACACGTCGGCTACGTCGTTAGCCAGGGCAGGCAAACGGGGGTGATGCGGACCGTAGGCGACGTGGGCATCGCGGGCGAAAGCATTCATCTCCGCAACTTTGCCCGTTTCGCCGGCGACGCCGCAGAGCGCGTGCAGAACCGCCCCTTGAATGTCGGTATACCCGTGCCGGTGCGCGAGCTTCAACGCGCGCTGGTGGTACCGCTCGGCGCGGGGGTAGTTGCCCCGCTGCACGAATAGGTTTCCGAGGCCTGCCCGTGCGTTGATGCTGGCCCGGTGATCGCCGGTTTGCCGGCCGAGCAAGACGGCGCGATACAACCAGCGTTCGGCTGCAACGTAGTTGGCGCGGCGCCGGGTCAGCCGCCCGGCGTGGTAGGAAAGCTCTGCATTCCCGGGACAGCAAAGAGCCGCGGCTTCAGCGTGAAGTGTAGCGGTCGCCAAGGCGCCGGACGATTCGGCCCATGCAGAGAGCGCACGGCAGGCGCGGGCAATAACGGGGCGGTTGGCACTTTCGGGCCGCGATTGCATCGCCACCAGAGCCCACAGCGCGTCGGCAGGAACGCCCGGTGCCGGGGCCGCCATCGCGAGCTGTGCCCCGCACACCCCGCCGGCGGCACCGAAGAGTGCAGGCCGGTCGTCCGGGCGCGCGGACAACCAGAGCAAGGCGTGGCGGGCAAAGTCCCACAGCAGCAAACCCATGCCTTGCAGGTCCTCCTGTAGAACCGCCGACCCGTCTGCGGCCCCAAAGTCGCAAGCGGGAACCTGGGGTATTCGCCAGCATCGTAGCATGAATTGCTTGGCTAGGTGTCGTCCGGCAGAAGCCGCTGCTCACAATGCAGCGTGGTGTCACCCCGATGATACGGGCGCACATCCCCGCCCGCAAGTTCTACGACTGCTCCGCCAATGGGAACAGGTAGTTTGTAACCACCGGCATTCCGCTTCAACGTTTCGCAAGACACGCGAGCTCCAGTCGCGGGCGCACAGATCGCGGATCACCGTCAGAATACTTGCTTTGCCCGCGCCGGCGGGCTGAGTACATAGCGCCGCTTGCGGGTCCAAACCGTGGTCGGCTACGTTGCAACGCGACCCGGAGCGGGATCGGGCTGTAGATCGCCCCTGCCGGGCAAGCACGCGACCCGCGAAAGCTGCCCCGGCATGATTCACTCCAAACAAGCGAAGGTGGCGCGCGGTTTCAACTGCGATGGTTTGCTTCCTGCGATCTCTTTCGCGCGTGGCTCCGACAGAGCCGTCCAAACCGCCACCATCCACGCAGGAGAGACGATGAGAAAACCGATCAGCAAGCATGCACTTCGGCGCGCACTGGAACAGGTTCATTCAGACGGCTTCCTTCATTGGGAAGAGCCTGTTGGAACCGTGGTGGATAAAATCTGGCATGAAATCGGCAAGCGTAGCTACAACGGAAGCCGAAAGAAAGCGGTGTCACGGGAGACGGTCAGGGTCGCCGCGACCGAGCTCCCGGAGCTGGGCGCCGACCCGCTGTCAGGTGGCATCGCCGAGAACTGAGGAACAACCGGCGCGTCCCGCCAGGGACGCGCCGGTTGACGCGGCGCCTGTCGCCGGCGTTGCGCAGCAGCGCGGTTCGCTTCGCTCCGAACTGCTGTTCAACCTGTCTTTTTTGGGTGGGGCTGCTCTGCTGCTCGCTCTGTACACTACCAACATCCTTCATCTCCCGCTCTTTTCCGGGCGGTATCCTTCGCTGTCGCTCGGGATCGTCGTAGCCGTAGACTTAGCGATCTTCATCGGACTCGCCAGCTTTCTGATCGACCGGCTCGTGATGCGCCCGCTCGCCGATACCGCCGCCGCGGCCGAAGCCATAGCGGGCGGCGATTACGACCGCCGCGTGCCAATCGTACAGACCCGCGAAATGAATGTGCTGGGCTCGTCGCTGAACCGGCTCACCGACCAACTGCTGCGCAACCAGTCGCGCCTCGCGGAAAACGTCCAATCGCTGAACGAGACAAACCGCCGCCTGCTGTTGGCCCAGCAGGACCTGGTACAGGCGGAGAAGCTCGCCTCTATCGGGCGGCTGGCCGCCGGCGTGGCGCATGAGATCGGCAACCCGCTGGGGGCGATGATGGGGTATCACGCGGTACTGCGCCGCCGCGGTGCCGACCCCGAGCTGATTGGAGGGATGGACCGCGAAGCGAAGCGCATAGACCGCATTGTGCGCAGCCTGCTGGACTACGCGCGGCCGGCGCCTGCGGTAAGCGAATCTACCGATATCAATGCTTCGGTCACCTCTACGGTCGAAATGATCCGCTCGCAAGGGGTGATTGACTCGGTGGATGTTCACCTCGAACTCGAGCCCAGGCTCCCGCTCGTCAAAGCCGTCCCCCACCACATGGACCAGATCTTTGTGAACCTGCTCACCAACGCTGTTGCCGCGATGAACGGAGAGGGGGAGCTTCGCATTGTATCCAGCCGCGGCCGTTACCGGCCCACGCGGTATGTACGACGCCGTCGCGCGGACGACCCCCCGGGCATAGATTATTCGCACCTGCGGCGGCTCAACCCCGAGTTCCGCGGCGAACTCGTGCGGCTCACCGCGGGAGATGATGTTGTGCGGGTGACGGTTGCGGACAACGGCCCTGGAATCAGCGAAGAGCACCTCGGGCAGATATTCGACCCGTTTTTCACGACTAGGGCGCCCGGCGAGGGAACCGGGCTCGGGCTCGCCATCGTGGCAAGCACCGTCGCGGAAATCGGCGGCCGCATCGAGGTCGCCTCGATGCCGGGTGAAGGCGCTGTCTTCACTCTCACCTTTCCGCTGCAAAGCCCCGAAGCGTGAGCCAGCGCACCATTCTCGTCATCGATGATGAAGCCGGGCTTCGCCATACCCTGACGCTGATTCTGCAGGAGGAGGACTACACCGTCTTCACCGCCGAGAACGGCGAAGCGGGACTGCGCATCG
>JBBSMO010000073.1:0-8954 GCA_038233155.1 Longimicrobiales bacterium | reverse complement strand
TGCCGCACTGCACGTCACCTTTCAGCCGGACCAGTTCTCGGCCACCTTGCCTGGCGCCGAAGTTTCAGGCACCACATCGAGGTTTCCCCTCATCCACGCGGCGCTGCCTCTCACCGAGCGGTGGGCACTCTCGGTAGGCTACGGTTCTCTGCTCGACCAGAGCTGGGCGGCCGAGCTGCAGGACACCATTTCTCTCGGGGAAACCGACGTAGCGGTGACCGACCGGGTCGCATCCCGCGGCGGGGTTGCGCACTTCAGAGTGGCCGCAGCCCGCCGCTTCGGCTCACAGTTGTCCGTTGGCGCGGGTGCGGACCTCTACACCGGTTCCGTCCGGGACACAACAATCCGCTCCTTTGAAAGCCAGACGCTCCTGCCGGCGACTACTCAACTGGTGCGGAGCTACAGCGGTTACGGCTTCTCCCTCGGCGCGCAGTACCTGCTTGGGGATGCGGGTGCGATCGCCGCCTCTGCCGCTTTCGGCGGAACGTTGGACGCTGAGACACGCGACAGTATTCCCGTCCGCAACAGCTACGAGCTTCCGCTCCGCCTTGCCTTGGGCGGCAGCGGGCGTGTCACCCAGGAATTACTGATTGCAATTTCCGGCAACTGGCAGAGCTGGTCCTCCACTGAGGATGGCCTGGCGGAGGCAGGCGCCGCGCGCGACACTTGGTCCGCGGCTGGCGGCGTCGAGTGGAATGCATTGAACATGGGGGGGACTACGCTCCCGCTCCGCCTGGGTGCCCGGTACGGCACGCTGCCCTTCCAGTGGGCGGCCGGTTCCGGAGATGCCGAGTGGGTGCGCGAGCAAGCGTTCACCGCCGGCAGCGGCTTTCTCATCAGCGGCGGGGCCGCGCGCGGCGACCTGGCGGTCGAGCGCGGAAGCCGGCTGGGCGATGGCACCTTTGATGAATCCTTCTGGCGGCTCTCGCTTTCGTTGACCGTGCTCGGCCGCTGAGCCGATGACCGCGCCGGGAGCGGACGCCCCCCTCATCTTGGTTGTCGATGACAACCCGCTCAATGTAGAACCCCTCACCGAGCTGTTGCGCGCCATGGGGTACCGGACCGCCGCTGCCATGAATGGCGAGGCCGCGCTCCTTCGAACCCGCGAGTTGCGCCCTGACCTGATCCTGCTGGACATCATGATGCCGGGGATGAACGGCATGGAGGTATGCCGCCGCCTCAAGGCGGACCCTCGCTCGCTCCACATCCCCGTCGTATTCGTCACCGCCCTCTCGGATACGAGCGACAAGATCGCCGCTATCGAGGCGGGTGGCGATGATTTCCTTACCAAGCCGTACAACCGGCCGGTCCTGCTGGCCCGGATCCGGTCGCTGCTTCGCCTCAAGGAAGCACGGGATGGGCTGGAAACTTCCTACCGGCAGCTTCAAACGCTCGAAAAACTCAAGGACGATCTGATGGGTATGATCGTCCATGATCTTCGCTCTCCTCTCACCTCAGTAATGGGCACGCTCGAAATCGTGCTCGACGGGGACGTGGGCGAGCTGAACGACGAGCAATCTTCGCTGCTGGGAGATGCGCTCAAGCGCGGGGAAGATTTGCTGCACCTGATCGACGACCTGCTGGAACTTGCGCAACTGGAAGAATCGAAGCTGGTGCTCCAACTGCAACAGCTTTCGGTAGATGAACTGCTCGAATCAGTTCGGGAAGATTGGGCGCTCGAGGCGCAACGGGCCGGCGCCGGACTGGCCATTACCGAGGCCGGGCCAATCAGCATGCGGGCAGACCCGCGCCTGCTGCGGCGCGTGCTCGGCAACCTTGTCAGCAACGCCTTGCAGCACACTGACAGGGCAGAGGGCGGGCTCGAAATCCGGTTGGCGGCAGTGCCGGCGCCGGTCCCGGAAGGGCTGGGAAGCACCCCGTCGGTGGTCTGGTTTTCCGTAGCGGACAATGGCGTAGGCATTCCTGAAGCATATCAGGAGTTGATCTTTCAGAAATTTGGTTCGCTTGGGTTGCGGGGCGGCCGGGCGGGACCATCCGGCCTCGGCCTTACCTTCTGCAAGCTGGCCGTCGAGGCGCACGGCGGTCGCATTTGGGTGCAAAGCCGCCCGCGCGAAGGCAGCGTTTTCCACTTCGTGATTCCACGCGGTCCCGCCACAGCCAACCCCTCCGTCGCGTGAATCTGCCCGCGCCCGGTGCCGGGTGGTTTCTCGCGTTCGAAGGCGTCGAGGGATCTGGCAAAAGCACGCAAGTCACTCGGCTGGCGGAGGCGTTGCGTGAACTCGGGCTCGATGTCGTGGTCGCCCGCGAGCCCGGTTCTACTCCGCTCGGCGAACAGTTGCGGGAGATCGCCCTCGCCCAGACATCCGCCGTTTCTCCCGCGAGCGAGCTCTTCTTGATGCTGGCCGCGCGCGCTGCATTCGTGACGCAGGTGCTGCGGCCGGGTCTCGACGGCGGCGCAATTGTCATAGCGGACCGGTTCGAGCTCTCAACCATTGCCTATCAAGGGTACGGCCGCGGGTTGGATGTTGGGGAGATACGCCGCGCAAACCGCCTCGCGACGGGTGGCATCACCCCAGATCTTACGATATTCTTAGAGATAGAGCCCGAAACGGGCGCGGCCCGCCAGCGCGCCGCAGGCAAGCTGCGGGACCGCATCGAACGCGAAGATCCCAGCTTTCACCGCAGAGTCGAACGCGGCTATCGTGAAGTGGCAGGAGATGTGCAACCCTTGCTGAAGGTGTGCGGAGATGCACCCGCCGCCGCTGTACATGACGAGATCGTTGCCGCGCTGCGCGCGAGCTTCCCCGAACTTTTTACGGCGCCGCGGGTTATGATGTCCAGAACTCCCCGCCGCGGGGCCGAAGCCTTTCCCCATCCCGATCCAGAGGTCGAATGAAGGTGAAACGTACTGTATTGGCGCCGGTGTTGGTGGCCGGCGTGGCCGTCATCTCCGGTGGGTGGCTCCTGCAGCGCGGCGTTGTCGAGCAGGGCAGTGGCTTTCGCGATGCGGGCATCTTCGACGAGGTCGTTCAATACGTTTCGACGCGCTATGTAGACGAGCACCCCCGCGACGAGCTGTACCAGATGGCCGTCGAAGGGATGTTGCGCGAGCTCGGCGACCCGCACACTACCTTCATGTCCGCCGAGGATTACAATGAGCTGCGCATCACCACTACCGGTGACTACGGCGGCCTCGGCATCGAAATTGGCGAACGCGACGGGTGGATTACCGTTGTTTCCGTTTTGCCCGGCACCCCCGCCGAAAGCGCCGGTTTGCACGCCGGTGACCGCATCGTCCTCGTAGAAGGCAAGACCACCGAAGGTTGGACGAGCGATGACGCGGTCAAGGTTTTGCGCGGCCCGAAAGGCAAGGCGGTTGAAATCGGCGTCGCTCGAATTGGGGTAGATGAGCCCATCCCCTTCACGGTAGTTCGCGACGAAATTCACGTGATGTCGGTGCCGTTCGCCTATATGTTGGACGATGAGGTCGGCTACATCCACCTGCGGGTGTTCAGCGAAACGGCGGCGCGCGAAATCGAGCAGGCTATCCAAAAGGAGCGGGCACAGGGGATGAACCGCCTCGTCTTGGATCTGCGTGGCAACCCAGGCGGGCTGCTCGACCAGGGCGCCGCGGTCTCCGATCTGTTCCTGGACCGCAATGATGCCATCGTCGAAACCCGCTCGCGGGTTCGCAGCGAGAACATGACCTATCACGCGGAGCGGCCGGAGCAGTATTCTGGATTGACGCTGGTGGTGCTGGTGGACGAATACAGCGCGAGTGCGGCAGAAATCGTTGCAGGTGCGTTGCAGGACAATGACCGGGCGTTGGTTATCGGAGCACCGAGCTTCGGCAAAGGGTCGGTTCAGACGCTGCTGCCGCTCTCTGGCGGTAATTTCCTGAAGATGACGACGGGCCGCTGGTACACGCCCTCTGGCCGTTCGATACAAAAGGACCGCAAGCGGCCGGGAGATCCGGTGGCGCTGCTGGAAGACCAAACGGTCAACCAGGACGGGCAGCCAGTCACGACCATCCCTGCAGATACGATGCAGCGTGAAGAGTTCCGCACGGCCACCGGGCGCGTCGTGTACGGCGGCGGCGGCATCGTTCCCGACATCATTGTCGCCCCGGACACACTCAACGACGAGCAGAAGGAGTTCTTCCGGCGTGCATCCAAAGGCGGGAGCACCTATAGCAATGTGCTGTTTCGCTACTCGCTCGAATACGCGAACCAGCAGCAAGGCCTCAAGCCCTCATTTGAAGTCACTCCGCAGATGCGCGAAGAGCTGCTGCGCCGCCTGGAGGCAGCGGGAGTTGAAGTTTCTCCGGCGGACGAGGCCATAGCCCGCCGCTTTCTGAACCGCGATATCGGCTATCAAGTTGCGCTCAACAAGTTCAGCCGCTCGGTCGCCGAGCAGCGCGCGGCAGGCAACGACAAGGTGGTGCAACGGGCGCTGGACCTGCTTCGCGGCGCCGATAGCCAGCAGGCGCTCTTCGAAAAAGCGCGAATGGAGGTGGCTGCCGTATCCCAGTGACGGCAGGAGGGATATTCGCGATCTTCGGCGTTGGGATCGGGGTCGGCTTTCTTTCGGGGCTGATGGGAATTGGAGGAGGGGTGCTGGTGGTGCCCTTCCTCTATTTCTTTTATGCGCACCCCGCGTGGTTCGGTGTAGATCTCGCTCCCGACCTGGCGACCGTGGTCGCCCACGCGACTAGCTTGTTCATCATCGCACCCACCTCCGTGCGCGGCGCATGGAGGTATCACCGCTCCGGCTTGGTTGCTTGGAAGGCGGCTGCCCCTATCGCGGTGGCGGCGGTGCTTGCTGCCGTCGCGGGCGCGCAGTTGGCGAGCTCCATTCCCGCCGCCACGCTGCGGCTCGCTTTTGGAGTTCTGCTGGTTGCGTCCGGGCTTCGCCTTGGCTGGTACAGGGCCGCCGATGCGGGCGGGCGCGAGCCGCGGCTCACCCTGCCGCGGCTGGTTGGCACTGGTTTGGCCGTTGGCCTGTTATCAGCGTTGCTTGGCGTGGGCGGCGGGATCGTAGCGATTCCGTTGCTCATCTACGGCATAGGCCTCGACATTTCCCGCGTCGCCGGTACCTCGCTAGGCATCATCGCCCTCACAGCTACGGCTGCTGTCGCCTCGTACGTTGCGGCGGGATGGGGGCATAGCGGCCTGCCCCCGTTCAGCCTCGGCTACGTCCATGTAGCCGCCGGTCTGGCGATGATCGCCGGAGCCCTGCTCGCCGTGCCCTGGGGTACACGCGCCAACCAGCGGCTAAACCCGCGACTGCTAGCACTTCTGTTCGCCGGGCTCTTTGTCCTGCTCGGACTGCGCCTGATCTGGCTGAACGGAGCCGGCCTGCTCGCTGCAACGTAGTCAGACCCGTGTCGCAGCCTTATATTCGCCGGTTCGCACAATGCCGGTCTCTCTCGCGCGCCGCGCCCATGCTCGTTCGATGAAATGATCGATAGTTACGTCGAACTTGTCCGCGGTACGGTGGTCGAGTCCCGCCATCGCGTGCATGCGGCAGTGGTAGATGCGGACGGGCGGCTCCGGGCGAGCACCGGGGATGCCGAGCTGATCACCTTCTTCCGCTCGGCCGCAAAACCGTTCCAGGCGCTGCCGCTCGTCGATGATGGTGCCATGGAGCGTTTTGGGTTGACCGCGGAAGAGCTCGCCCTCTGCTGCGGCTCCCACTCCGGCTCCGGGCGCCACGTCAAGGTCGCCGATTCGATCCTGCGCAAGGCAGGGGTTGACGGAGAAGCGCTCGCGTGCGGAGCGCACCCCCCGTTCGATCACGCTGCCCGGCGGGAGCTCGCCGATGCGGGCCTGGAACCGGGCCGAATGCACAACAACTGCTCTGGCAAGCACGCCGGGATGATCGCGCTCGCGCGCGCGCACGGCTGGCCGCCGCACGGCTATCACGAAATGGCGCACCCGGTTCAAGGGCGCCTGCTGACCGAGGTGGCGAAATGGGCGCGCATTCCGGCGGAAGGGATCGCGCTTGGTATCGATGGCTGCGGGGTCCTCTCGTTCAGCTTTCCGCTGCGCAACATGGCATCCGCATTTGCACAACTCGCCGCAGCCTGCCGCCGCGGCACGCCGGGCCCGAAGATTGTAGTAGAGGCCATGACCAGGCACCCGGAGATGGTCGCCGGCGCAGGCCGCATCTGCACCGATCTCATGAAGGTTGCCGAAGGGCGCGTATTCGCCAAGGTGGGCGCCGAGGGCGTGTACTGCGTCGGGGTGCCAGGCGCGGAACTCGGCATAGCATTGAAGATTGAAGATGGCGCCAAGCGCGCCGTTGCACCGGGGATTCTCTCGATCCTCCGGCAGTTGGATCTGCTATCCGAGGAGGATCTCGGCGCACTGCACCCGCACGCCTTTCCCGAGGTCACCAACACCCGGGGCGAGACCGTAGGGCAGATCCGGCCGCACATCCGCTTGGCATCGCCCAGCGGTGGATAACCGTGCCTTCGAGTCGCTGCTCCGGCTATCCGCAGCCCTCGCGAGCCGGGAAGGGAAGGCCGTAGCGGATGCGCTCGCTGCCGCGGCGGCCGTTGCACCGGCAAGGGCGGTAGAGGAGGTGCTTCTCCAGTCGCACCTCTTCATCGGCTTCCCCGATGTCTTGAATGCCTTCGCCGTCTGGCGGGAACTCTCGCCCTCTGCATCCCTGTCCGCGCCCGTTCCAGATGAAGAGGGTTGGTCCGAACGCGGTGCCGCCACCTGCGCCTTGGTGTATGGATCCAACTACGACAAGCTTCGCGGCAACGTCCGAAGTCTGCACCCCGCCCTCGATCGTTGGATGGTGACGGGCGGGTACGGCCGCGTGCTTTCCCGCCCACAATTAGCGCTCGTAATCCGTGAACTCTGCATCGTGAGCCTGCTCATACCGTGGCGAACTCCGCGCCAGCTCCGCTCGCATCTGCGGGGCGCACTTAACGCCGGCGCGACAGCCGGGCAGTTGAATTCCGCCGTCGACGCTGGCTGCGGGTATCTGAAGCCGCGCGACGCCGTGCAGGTCCGGGCGCTTGCAGCCGAAGTGGCAGGAGGCGCCGCAGCGGGCGGTGCGCGCACGGCGGCCCCCGCTCGCCGACAACTGCACGAGCGGAAGGCGGGGCGGGCCTGATGTTCCTAGATCAAGCGGTTGTCGAAGTCGCCGCCGGCGACGGCGGGGCGGGGGAAGTCTCGTTCCGGCGGGAGACCGGCGTCCCTCATGGCGGACCGAATGGCGGCGATGGCGGAAAAGGCGGCGATGTCGTTGCCGAAGCGGACCCGCAGCTCTCGACTCTGCTCGACTATCGCTATCGCCAGCACTACAATGCCGACGCTGGCATGCGGGGCAAGGGGAGCAATAAAACCGGCCGCGACGGCGGCGAGCTGGTGCTGCGGGTTCCGCCCGGCACCATTTTCCAGGATGCTGATACCGGCGAACTGATTGGCGAATTGGTAGAGGCGGGCGAGCGGCTGGTTCTTGCCCGCGGCGGGCGCGGGGGGCGCGGCAACGCAGCCTTTGCTACGGCCACCAACCAAGCACCCCGCCGCGCGGATTCCGGTACGGACGGCGAACGGCGACGGGTTGCGCTCGAGCTGAAGCTGATCGCCGATGTGGGGCTAGTCGGCCAACCCAACGCGGGCACGTCGACTCTGCTCGCGGCGGTCTCGCGCGCGACGCCGCGCATCGCGGATTATCCCTTCACCACCCTCACCCCCAACCTCGGGGTGATTGGCTTGTCGGATGCCCGCAGCTTCACCATGGCCGACATTCCCGGCATCATCGAGGGTGCGCATGAAGGCAAGGGGCTCGGATTTCAGTTTCTTCGTCACATCGAGCGAACCCGGACTCTCGCCTTCCTCATTCCCGCCGACTCGCTAGATCTGCAGGCCGAGTTCGAAACCTTGCGCACGGAGGTGAAGAACCACTCGGCGGAGCTCGCGGCCAAGCCGTTCTGCATCCTGTTCAGCAAGGCCGATCTCTTTCCGGCAGATTGGGAGCCGCCTCGCATCGATGCTCCCGAAGCGTGGGGACAGTTTCTCTTTTCCGCCGTTACAGGCAGCGGGCTAGACCCGGTTCTCGAGGCGTTGTGGAAGCGTGCAACGGAGGCCGCTCCGGAAGTCGCGGCCGACCCCGACGCGCCGTGGGAACCCTGAACCATGCCTCTTTCATCCGCTGCCCTCCTCCCGCTGTTGCGGGTGGCGATGATCCCGGGCGTCGGCCCTGCGCGGCTTTCCGCATTGATCCGCCGCTTCGGAAGTGCCGAGCGGGTGCTCGGCGCCCATTCTGCGGAGCTGCGGGCGGTGCCGGGGGTCGGGGCGCAGCTCGCAGACCGCCTCCGCTCCGCTGCCGGGCCGCGCGGTCTCGAGCGAGCAGAGGCCGGGCTGCAAGCCATGCAGCGCTGCGGTGCGGTCGCCCTCAGCCCGGATGATCTGCAGTACCCGGCGGCCTTCGCTGCCGCGCCCGATGTTCCATTCTTGGTGTTCGCCATCGGCCGGCTCGAACTGCTCGGCATGCCGGCCATGGCGGTGGTCGGCACCCGCACCCCCACCGCCTACGGGCGCGATGCCGCCGCTGCTCTTTCGCGCGGGTTGGCCGGTGCCGGCTACGCCATTGTGAGCGGAATGGCGCGTGGCATCGACGCTGTCGCGCACGAGGCGGCGCTGGATGCCGGCGGCGCCACGATCGGCATTCTCGGCAATGGCATTGACGTCATGTACCCAGCGGAAAACCGGCCGCTCTTCAAACGTATGGGCGAGCACGGATTGCTGCTCTCCGAGTTCATGCCAGGCGAGGAGCCGCAGGCTGGTAATTTCCCGCGCCGTAACCGCCTCATCGCCGCGCTGGCGGAAGGCGTTCTAGTGGTCGAGATGGGACTGCGCAGCGGCGCCCAACACACCGTCGGCTTCGCACTGGGCATGGGCAAAGAGGTCTTCGCCGTTCCGGGCCCGATCGGTTCGGCGGTGAGCGAGGGCACGAACCAATTGCTGAAAGATGGA
>JBBSMO010000072.1:0-8990 GCA_038233155.1 Longimicrobiales bacterium | reverse complement strand
GAGGTGCGCGGGCCGCTGCTGGCAGGTTCCGAGGTGAGGTTACGCGGCCAGTGGATGCGCAGCCGGGGCCCGGCTGCCGCCAGCTCCTGGCCGCGCGATCCGCGGCGGGCGGGGTACGTCATTGCCAGCAAAATCGAGGGCGTGGCACCACCCGATCTAGCGCGCCACCCTCTGCTGACCGTGCGCGGCCGGACCGAGCAGCGCCTGCGCGCGCTCTTCCCCGGTCATGCTGCAATCGTAGACGCACTGATCCTCGGGAGGCGTGAATACCTCGATCCCCAACTCCGGGACCGGTACGCACGCGGCGGGCTCGCGCACCTGCTCGCCATTAGCGGCACGCATGTGGGGCTGCTCGCGGGGCTGATCCTTCTGCTCGGGAGCGCGCTTCGAGTGCCGTTGCGGCCCCTCGCCTATGGGACAATTGTGCTAGTGCTTGCCTACCTGCTGATGATCGGCGCACCCGCTTCCGCTCTTCGGGCGGGGTTGATGATCGCGCTCGCGCTGGTCGGCGTTCAGCTCCAGCGCCCTCATTCGGCGCTGCCGGTCATCGCGACGGCGGCGCTATTGGTGCTGCTCCCCCGGCCGATCGCGATTCTCGAGCCGGGGTTCCAGCTCAGCTTCGCCGGTGTCCTAGGCGTGGTCACCGTGCGGAACGTTGCGTTGCGCCAGCTACCCGGGCGCGTCCGCGACAACACCATTCTGCGATGGTTCGCGGAAGGGCTGGCGATCAGCTTCGGTGCTTTCTTCTTTACTTCTGCCCTGACGGCGTACCACTTCCAGACGCTCGCGCCCATCGCCATCCTCTCGAACTTGCCCGCTCTGTTGCTGCTGACGCCGATCATCGGGGGGATCGTGGCGGCAATCGCGGCCAGCTTCGTTTTGCCCCCCCTGGCCCCAGCCATCGCAGCCGCTACCGCGTTGGCACTGGACGTGCTCGACCGCGTTGTGTCCGTCGCCGCGGGTGTTCCTTGGGGGCATATGACGGTGACCCGGCCGCAGGGGTGGGGGTGGGCGGCGGCGGCGGTGGCGCTGCTGTTGGCACTGGATCTGTTCGGCCGGCTGCGCGCGCCGCTGCGGTGGTTCGGCGGCGGATTAGCTGCGGCAACGCTGCTGCTGCTTTGGCCTTCGGCTGCGGCGCTGGACGACCGGGGCCGCCTCGAGCTCCACTTCATAGATGTGGGGCAGGGCGATGCGATCGCCATCCGAACACCCGCGGACCGCTGGCTTTTGATTGATGCGGGGGTACGGAACGAGCGATTGGACGCGGGCGAGCGGCGGGTGCTCCCTTTTCTCCGCTCGCACGGTGCCCGGCGGCTCGAGGCTGTGCTGCTCACCCATCCCGATGCGGATCACATCGGCGGCGCGCCCGCGGTGCTCCGGGGCCTTTCCGTCGGTCGGCTGATCGATCCCGGCTTCCCCCAAGGCAAGCCGCTGTACCTCGAGACGTTGCGGGAGGCGGAGGCGCGGCGTATCCCGTTCAGTCCCGGCCGGAAAGGTGAAACGCTCGAGCTAGATGGCGTTTCGCTCGAGGTGCTCTGGCCAACGCAGGAGATCATTGATGCCGCCAGCGAGGCGAACGACATTGGATTGGTGCTGCAGTTGCGTTACAATGGCTTCTCGGCGCTGCTCACGGGCGATGCGCCGGCGGAAGTCGAGCACCGGCTCGTGGCGGAGCACGGCGCCGCCCTGCGGGCGCAGCTCTTGAAGGCGGGGCACCATGGCAGCCGGACATCTACCTCATCCGATCTGCTGGATGCGGTGCGGCCCGACCTGGTCGTGATTTCGGTGGGCCGTTTCAACCGTTACGGGCACCCGGCGCCGCAAGTGCTCCGGCGACTCGAAGCGCGCGGGATTCCGGTCGCGCGCACCGACCGGAGCGGGACCGTATCGATAGAGGTAGATGCAACGGGCGAATGGCGGCTTCAACGATGACACTGATTGATAGGGTAAGGGAACGGCTGCTGGGCAGCGAGATGCACCCGCTGCCCCCGGTCGCGGCAGCCGGGCTGCCGCCGGGCGTTACAGTGCGCGCGGGGCGGCTGGTCCCGCTAATCGGCGGGCTGCTGGCGCGGATGGGGGCGCCCGCAGCCGCGGTCACACTGGGCCGCACCATAGTGGTGCACCCGCGGGTACGGCTCACGGAACGGCTGCTGGCGCACGAGCTCGAGCACGTCCGTCAATGGCAGGCCGACCCGCTCTTCCCTCTGCGCTACACCGTGGAAACACTGCGGAACGGGTATCGCAACAACCGCTACGAACTCGAAGCACGTGCAGCCGAAAGCAGCGCGGACGGCGTCAGGTGAAAGGAGAAACCGCCCTCGCATCGGATCCGTGGCCTTCCGACCACAGAGGGGCCAATCATTCCGCATTCCGCAATCCGCACACCGCAATCTCATGAGCCGATCCGTCATCACCATCGACCGCCACATCATCGAGGCGGAGCGCCAGATCCCGGAGGCGACGGGCGCGTTCAGCACCATCCTATACGATGTGGCGCTGGCCGCGAAGCTGATCAGCCGCGAGGTCCGCAAGGCCGGCTTGATCGACATCTTGGGCTACACCGGCGACACCAACGTTCACGGCGAGTCGGTCAAGAAGCTGGATGAGTACGCGCACGACGTCATCTACCGTGCCTTCGATCACTCGGGTACGCTGTGCGTGATGGCGTCCGAAGAGGCGGAGGAGGTGATTCCGATTCCAGAGAAGTTCGACACAGGCAACTACGTGCTGCTGTACGATCCGCTGGACGGGTCTTCGAACATCGAAGCGAATATATCCGTGGGGACCATCTTTTCGATTCACCGCAAGGTGACGGACGGGGAGCGCGGAACGCTAGACGACTGCCTGCAGCCCGGCAGCCGGCAGGTGGCCGCCGGCTATGTGGTGTACGGCTCGTCTACGATGATGGTCTACACGACGGGAAACGGCGTGCACGGCTTCACGCTGGACCCCACCATCGGCGAGTTTCTGCTCTCGCACCCCGATATGAAGATCCCCAACCCGGGGCAGCGCATCTACAGCACCAACGAGGGCAACTACGGCCGCTGGCTGGCCGGCCAGCGCCGGCTCGTGGACCATTTCCGGGGGATGAACGGGCAGGAGGGCAACTTCAGCGCGCGCTATGTAGGCTCCCTAGTGGCGGATGTGCACCGCACGCTGCTGTACGGCGGCATCTTCATGTACCCGGCAGACCGCAAGAACCCCGCTGGCAAGCTCCGGCTCCTCTATGAGGCCGCACCGCTCGCCATGATCGTCGAGGGTGCCGGCGGGCGGGCTTCGGACGGCCACCAGCCAATCTTGGATCTCTGCCCGGCCACGCTGCACGAGCGCACGCCGCTCTACATCGGCTCGGCGGAATACGTGGACATGGCCGAGGAATATCTCAGCGGCGACGCAACGGGTACGGCGCCGGCGGGCGCATGAAGGCGGCGGATCACGGGGGCGTGCGGGGCAGGGGGGAGCGAAGCGGCGGGAGCATTCACTCGGTGGACGCCACCCCGGAGACTTCGCGCCGCTGGATCGTGGACCGCATCGAAGAACGGCTGGTGGTAGTGCAGACGGAAGATGGAACCGCGCTCGACATCCCGCTCTGGCTGCTGCCCGCAGATGTGCGCGAGGGCGACGTGATCACCATCGCCACCACCGATTCGGGCAGCGTGCGGCGGCTCGAGCTGCGAATAGATGAAGCCGCGACCGAGGCGGCGTTCGAGGAAGCCAAGCGCCTGCTGGGGCGGATGGGGCGTAGCCCGTAGTCGGCAGTCGGCAGTCGGTAGACGCGGAAGGGCAAAGATCAGAGCGAGAGCTGCAGAACCGCCACCCCCGCTCCATGCTTTCCTACTGCGAGGAAAGGAGCTGCGGGTTCCCGGATGACAACGAGGTTGCAAAGTGGGGAAGAGACTACCGGTGCATGGTCCGTCCGGCATGACGAGCGGTTCCCCGCCGGGGCTTTATGCCCCAGGCAGTTGCGTCACATGTAAGCCAGCCGGGCGATACCCGACTGCACCAGTGTGATCAGCAGGTAGGCGACAATCGGCGAGATGTCGAAGCCGCCGAAGTTCGGGATCAGAGCCTCGATGGGGCGGAGGACCGGGTCCGTCGCGCGGCGGATCATATCCGCGAGCGGGTTGTCCGAGTTCGGGGAGACGAACCAAGACATCACCGCCCGGATGATGACCAGCCACTTGAACAGCTCGAGCAGGTAGTACAGATACTGCCACGCCATTGCTTGCCTCCGTCAGTTGCCATGCTAAAAAAATGGGCCCAGCACTACCACAACGGGTCCGTCCAGTGCGCGGGCAGCTTTCTGCAGCCGCTCCGGGGTCAGCGCCGCCAGATCCGCCGCCGGTTCCGATAATGATCGCTCCCCTAGCAACAGCGCCCGCGCGATGCGCTCCGCGCGTGCCTCCGGCGCGCCGAGCTCGAGCAGCCGTTGGCCGCGGAACTGGCGGAACCGGTCCGCGAATTCGAAGTGCGACAGCGGCTCATCCGCCAGACGCGCCACTTGCGAGCGAATGATTCCCTCCCACCGCTCCGCTTCCTCCGGCGGCACGACAATGCGGAGCTGCAGCTCACCCCCGCCGCCGTGTTGTTTGATTTCGGTCTGAACATCATAAACCGATCTCTGGCTCGGGCCGAACGCGAGAGCATCCGCTACTATGGCGGCTACCATCCGCACGGCCGGCAGATCCGCGTTGCGGTCGAACAGCCATGTCGCGGAGAGCCAGGTGGTGATTGCATCGTACTCCTTTCGGAGTTCACCCTTCCTCGGCCGGGCGGGCTCGGCTTCCGTTACCGGAGCCGCCGCACCCTCGAAAAACGCCGACAAGTGCCCGGTGGCTGCCGCGGCATCTACCGGGCCAACTAAACCTACTACGGCTTGGCCGGGAATCAGGTTTCTGCGCAGGTACCGATCCACCTCGTCGAAGCTGAGCCCGGCCATGGTTTCCGCAGATCCCGCCGGCGGCTGGCTCCACGGGTGCCGCGGCCCGTATACCGCCCGGTCGGTTTCGCGCCGCAGAGCATCCGCCGGGTTCGCCTCGCGCCCCACGAGATCAAGCCGAATTCTCTCGCGCTCCGCTTCCATCGCGACGCGCTCGACAGGGTCGCGGAAGAGCGCGACGAGCAGCGCGCGAGACGCCTCCTCCCAGGCATCGGGCGCGACGACGAGCCTGAAGCCAAGCGCGTCTTTTTCGGCCCGTACGGCCAACCGCGCGCCGAGCGAATCCAGGGTTGGGCGGAGCGGGTACACCACGGAACGGGCGGCCAGGTAACCGAGGCCAGCGTCGCCCTCGTTGTTCGTCGCCACCAGCACATCCAGTGCGACGACGGGCGTGCCGGGCTCCGGGGAGACCATCACATGCGTACCACCGGATGCTTGCGCCGCGGCGGGATCAGCTCCCCATACGGCAGCCAACAGCACCGCCATAGGCGCTAAGATCCGTAATACCCGCACGGTCAGCGGCTCCCGAACCGTTGCGGGGGCACTTCCGCGAGGACGGGCGCGCTATCGAGCAGCTCGGCCAGCACCGCCCGCACGTCGCCTAGAGAAACGTCGGCGAGGGCGCTGAAAAAGGCCTCCGCGGCACCCGCGTCTTCGCCTCGCTCGATGAAGCTGCCGATCAGCGCGGCCATCCGCCCGGCTGCGCGGGTCTGAAAGCGGAGGTCCCGCTGAACCCCGGTGGCCGCGGCTTGCACCCTGGCGGGAGTAATTTCTTCGGCCAAGGCTTCCAGGCTGCCGGAGATTGCGCTCGTGGCGGCCGCCATCTGTGCTCCGGGAAGCGCGGCCACCACGACGAGGGCGCGGCCGTGGTGCGTCCACCAGAGCTCCGCTGAGACCGCCGCCGCCGGAAAGCGCGCGCCGATCTGCTGCTCGAGCAGGCGCGCGACTACCGCGAGCGCCGCGGGATCCAAGTCCCCGGCGCTGTACCCGGCGCCGACCCAGCCACGGGTCGCTTGCGCCGCGGCTAACGGCCGCGTCGAAACCGTATCTCCCCGCGTTGAAACCTCGCCGCTGCTGCGCTCCGGCAGACCGGTGAAGGCAGCGCGCAGCTCCTCGAGGCGCATGTCGCCCGCGCCGACGATGCTGATTCTACGCGGGTCGTACATTGCCGCCCACGCCTCACCCAGCGTTCCGGGGCTCAGCCGCCGCACCGACGCGGCCGTACCCGTCACCGACCGGTCCGCCGGGAAGAGCCGCACCCGCAGTGCGGATCTTACGTGCGCCGCCGGCGTTTCCCATTCCGCCAGCCTCTCTTCCCTCAACACACGGGTGGCGAGTGTCCATTCCGAATCATCCGGCACCGGCGGGATCAGAGCACCGCGGAGCGCGTTCGCCATGAAGGGCAGCTCGCCCGCCGGTCCCACCGCGGTGAACACCACCGCGTCTGCCGTCCGCTCCACCTGCACTTCGCCGCCAATCTGCGCGAGCCGGGCTTCCAAGCGCGGGAGCACCAGGTGCTGGACCAGGTGCCCCGCCCCCGCGAGTCCGGCGGGATCATCCGCCAGCAGAGACATGCGCACCGCTATCACCGGTGAGGCAGGCTGCCAATGCAGGACAACCGTGCCGGGCTCGGCACCGCCAGCGGGCCCCGCGCTCTGCGCACCGGCGGGCTCGGCGCCGCCCATCGCGGCGAGCAGCACTACGGCCGCTTGCCAACGGCGGCGGCCGCACCACCGCGGATGCAAAAGAGGAGCGCCCGGTGAGCGCTCCTCTTCCTGCCACCCTAGCTGCAGCGGACAAGCCGTCAATCCGGAATTTCGTTTTGGATGATGAAGTCGAGCGGATCTACGGCTTTCCCATCCACCTCCACCTCGTAGTGAAGATGCGGACCGCTCACCAAGCCGGTTGCGCCTACCTCGGCAATCGTCTGGCCGCGCTTCACCTTTTGACCGGTCTTGACCAAGATCTTCGAGGTATGTGCGAAGCGGGTGATATAGCCAAAGCCGTGATCGATCTCGACGACCTTGCCGTAGCCGCCCGCCTTTCTGCCCGCGAAGCGCACCGATCCCGCGGCGGGCGCTAGAATCGGCTCGCCGACCGGCGCGGCGATGTCGATTCCCTCGTGCGGCCGGGTGATGCGCAGCACGGGGTGGCGGCGCCCGCGGCTGAACAGGCTCGACAGGTGACCGTCTGAAGGGGCGATGGACGGCGTCGCCTCGAGGCGCTCTGTATTCTCCTCGAGAGTGGTAAGAGCTTCCGCCATGCTGCTCCCTAGCAAGTTCGCCCTGCGCAGCAAGGAACTTACATCGTACGAAGCGGCGAACACCTTCTCACCCACTTCGGGGTTCGTGCGGTAAAGCTCGGCTGACTCGAGGGTCTTGGTTCCAGGGCCGCCAATCCCCGCCTTGCGGACCTCCGCGTCCAGAGGGGTAAGCCCGGCTATGGCGCGGAACTTTTCGTCCTGGAGCGAAAGTTCCTGCAGAGACTCCGAGAGCACGCTCATCTGGCCGTGCATTTCATCTACTTCGGCCGACAACAGCCGGTTTTCACGCTCGAGCATCATGGCCCGCATGCGGTTGCTGCCATACGTCGCGAAGCTGTAAGCAAAGGTGCCAGCAAGCAGCACAGCCAAGCCGGCAAAAGAGAGAAGGGCACGTACCCGCCGCCCGGAAAGTTGTATGGTTCGGACCTGCTGGTTGTCGTGCGGTACCAGCACCAGCGTCCATTTCGGTCGTTTCATATCCCGCATGTACTGGACAAAAGGACCCCGCCCCGCCATCTGCAGCGGCGGGTCACAACTTCTTGCAATTTCGTGGGGAATCGATAATTATAACGGCCTAGCTCCGGGTGTGTCAACCACATCGGCGGCTGTGCGCCTGCTGGTGCCCTCCGCCGGAAGGTCATCCCGCCGAAATCAGGTCCGGGCGCGGAAAGAGAACTTCGCCCGGTGTCGTAGCCCACCCCGCGGCATCCAAACCGGGTAAACTCTCGAGCCGCGGAAACGCTGTTTCCGTTCCTAGCCGCTCCCGCAGGCCGTTCATTTTGCCGGGCATGAAGGGTGATAGCAACACCGCCACAATACCCAGCGTTCGGACCAGGGACGACAGCGTCTCATCTAGCCGTGCGGCCAAGGCCGGGTCTTTTGCCAGCTTCCAAGGCGCACGCTCCTCGACAAACGAATTGGCTTGCGAAACCAGACTCAGCACCGTTGCCGCGCCGTCGTGCAGGCGGTTGGCGTCCATCCGCTCGCGGTACTCGGCGACAGCGGTGTCTGCCGCCTCATCCAGGCTGCTCCTTCCCGCAGCCGGTACCACTCCATGGCGGTAACGCCCCACCATGGAGAGCGTACGATTGACCAAGTTGCCGAGATCGTTGGCGAGTTCGGCGGTATACCGGTCGTCGAAGCGCTCCCAGGTGAAGCTGCCGTCCGCATCCCAGGGGATCTCCCGAAGCAGGAAATAGCGGAACGCATCAGCGCCGTGGCGCTCGACGGCCTCTTCCAAAGCTATCGACACCCCGGCGGATTTGCTGAACCGCTCTCCACCGTAGGAGACAAAGCCGTGTGCCCAAACCCGCTCGGGCAGCGGCAACTCCGCGGCGCGTAGCATCGCTGGCCAAATCACGCAGTGCAGGCGGGTGATGTCCTTGCCGATCACATGCAATTGGGCCGGCCAATCATCCGCGAACTGCGGTGCCGGAAAACCGGTGGCAGTCAGGTAATTGGGAAGTGCGTCGAACCAGACCCAGGTGCCTTGAACCTCGCCTTCGCTCGTGGGCTCGGGGAAGGGAATTGCCCAACTCAGCCGCGACCGGGTGACCGAGATGTCCTCGAGGCCGCTCTCTAGCAAGCTCAATATTTCGTTGCGGCGAGATGCGGGTTCGAGAAATTCCGGGTGCCGTTCGAAATGTTCGCGCAGAAAGTTTTCGTAGCGGCTGAGGCGGAAAAACCAGTTGCGTTCTTCCGTCCATTCGAGCTCGCGGCTGGGGTGCAGCACGCAATGGCCATCTACGATCTCGGGTTCGCGTTTGAACAGCTCGCACCCCACGCAGT
>JBBSMO010000071.1:0-9027 GCA_038233155.1 Longimicrobiales bacterium | reverse complement strand
GGCGCCGCCCATTGGAATCCACACTTGCTCGGCGTCTGTATCTGCAGACTCGGGAAGGGTGATGCCCCGCTCTCGCAGGCGCTGGATCAGACGGGGCCGCAGGCGGGCTGGCGCGACCGCCGGGCGGGCGGCGAGCACTGTCTCCTCTGCGAAGATGCGCCCGTCGGCGAGGGGAACGGCGTACAGAAAGGACGGCGGCAATTGACCCTGCCCGCCGGCTGGCTGCCGCCAATCCATCAGCAGTGCCTCGCCGGGGTCCAGGGCACCCGCGGGCGCGTCAACGGTTAGCCCGTACGCGGTCTGGAAGGCGGGCCGCGGTTGTGGCGGTACGCTGACCAACGCGGGACGATGCCCCGTCGCGTCTATCACCAGTGTCGCCGTGACTGATGCTCCGCCCCCTAACGCGATACGCGTGGAGCCTGCGTCGTGCTGCGCCGCCAGCGCGGCCCCTGCGAACCATTCGACGCCCGCCGCCTCGCAACGCCGCAACAGCTCCTGGCGCAGCCTCTGCTTTGCGACTCGGGTAGAGGCGAAGCCCAACACCTTGGTGCCCGCCTCTCCCGTCTCGATGCGTGTGCGGGGCCACTGGTGCTCTGCCAGGCGCGACAGCCCGAGCTCGGCCAACTCGTATTGCCATGCACCGTACTCCGCCGGCCACTGCGCGTCCAAGCGCGGAGCGAGCACCGCCGTCGCTAAATCGCGCTCCCCCAGCGCCGCGGCAATGCTGAGGCCGGCGGGGCCGTTGCCAACTACGAGAACGTCGGGCGTTGCGATAATAGAGCGGGCAAGAGGGTGGGAGGGCGATTGCGGCGCCCCGCCTGCCGGAGTATATCTTTCGCTCCCCGTGACGACAACACACCTTACCCCCAGCGCATGATCGCACTCGGCCGCCCCGGCGCGGGGCTCGGCGAGCGCTTTCTGAACGCCCGCGGCGGCTTCGCCTGGTGGTATGCAGACATCATCGACCCTTCGGGCGACGGCCTGGTGCTCATTTGGGCGTACGGCCTGCCCTTTCTGCCCGGGTACGCTGCCAGCGCCCGGCGCGCCGATGCCCCGCAGGCCCGCAACCGGCCCAGCATCAACCTCGTCACCTACCGGCGCGGCAAGCCGGACTTCTACCTGCTGCAGGAGTACGCGGCTGTGGCCGCGAGTGCGGAGTGCGGAGTGCGAAGTGCGGATCCCGCAACCGGCTCGGCCGGCGGGGTGGTGCTGAGGTTTGGCAGGTCGCGTTTCCGCAGTTGGGCCGAATCGGGGCGGCGGCGGGTTGAGGCGCAGCTCGACTGTGCGGTGCCGGGCAGCAATCATCGCCTGTCCGGGACCATTACGCTGGACGGTGTAGCCAGGGCGGCAGGGTCAGCCGCGGCTGAGCATGAAGATGGGGAGCTGTCCCGGATGCACGAGTGGACGCCACTCACCGGCCCCGCTGCGGGCCGGGCGGCGTTGCGGCATGGCTCGCGGGAGATAAACATCGCGGGGCGCGGCTATCACGACCGCAATGGTGGCGCGGCTGCGTTGCACGAGCTCGGCATCGGGCGATGGATCTGGGCGCGCTTCCCGCTCGATGGGCGCGAGGCGATTCTGTACCTGCTCTGGCCGGAGGGCGGCGGCGATCCCGGCTGTATCTTGACTCAGATTTCGAGCGATGGCCGCACGAACACCGACGAGCGGATTACCATCGCTCTCGCTGACGAACGGAGCGGTTGGATCGGGCCGCGGCTGCCGCACCGGATCACGGTGCGCAGATCCGAACAGCTCTGGGGAGAATTCCGGGTACTGCGCATCGCCGATCGTGGACCGTTCTACCTCCGCTTTCAAGCGCGGATCGAGCTGCCGTCAGGCGAGAGTGCTCTCGGGTGGGGCGAGCTCTGCGAGCCGCACCGGGTCGATCTGCCGCTGCACCGTCCCCTGGTGCGGATGCGGGTGCATCATGACACGAGCCCCAACTCAGTCTGGCTGCCCCTGTTCAGCGGTCCGCGGCAGGGGCGCATCCGCCGGTTGCTCGGTGGCTTCGCAGCCCGGCTGCGGTGAAATGACGCTTCTCCTCTGGGCATTGCTCGCCGCGCCCCCGCTGCTGGTGCTCCTCAATGTGGCCGCCAACCTTGTCGTCTGGCCGCGCGGCCAGCCCGGCGGCAGCTTCCGCGGCCGGGTATCGGTGCTGATTCCCGCCCGCGACGAGGCGGAAAACATCGAACGCTGCATCCGCGCGGTGTTCAGTGGCTTCCTCGTACCGAACGAGACCATCGTCTACGACGATGCCTCGACCGATGCCACCGCGGCAGTTCTCGAGCGGCTGCAGCGATCGTATCGCACGCTGCGCGTTCTGCACGGGGAAATTCTTCCGCCGGGGTGGGTGGGCAAGCCGCACGCATCGCACCATCTCGCGGCGGCGGCTACCGGCGATCTGCTCGTCTTCCTTGACGCCGATACGGTGCTGGCTCCTAGCGGCTTGGCGCGGCTGGCGGATGTGGTGGAGCGGTACGACGCCGGCCTGACCAGCTTTGGCGTGCGCCAGATTACTGGCTCGCCCGCCGAGCGCCTGCTGATTCCGCTGTTGCATCTCACCTATCTTGCCTGGCTTCCCCTGCCGCTGGTGTGGCGTTCCCCGGATCCGCGCTTTCTGATTGCCAACGGGCAGTTGCTGGCGGTTCGACGTAGTGCGTACCAGGCGGCGGGCGGGTGGGCTGCGGTGCGCGCCGAGGTGGTGGACGACGTTGCCTTCGCCCGCCGCGTCAAACGATCCGGCGGCCGCGTGGTGTTCGCGGACGGGTCGCGCATTGCCGCCTCGCGGATGTATCAGGGCGGCCGGGAGCTGCGCGACGGTTTTGCCAAGAACCTGTACGAAGGCATCGGCGGTCGGCCGCCCGCGCTCGCGCTCGTGCTGATGCTGTACCTGTGGGTTTTCGTTGCACCGTACCTCGCGCTCGGCTATGGCCTGGCCGCCGCTATGGCGTGGATAGCGCCCGCTGCCACGGGAGTAGCCGCGAACGTGCTCTTGCGCATGGTACTCGCAGTGCGCTTCCGGCAGCCGCCCGAAGGGGTTCTGCTGCACCCGCTCTCCGTGCTGGGCTTCGCCTGGATCGCCGTCGCGTCTTACACTTGGTCGCGCCGCAACGACATTCGCTGGCGCGGCCGCAGCTATGGAAGCCGCGAGTCGCGGTCGCATCACCCGCCGCCTGCCGCTGGCTCGACGGCTGCGCGCCCTTGAGCGCCGCCGCCCTGCGGTCGCCCCGCTTTCTGCGTATTGCCCGGCGTTACGTGCGGCGGCAGCTCGGGCGGAAGCTGGATGGCTTCTACGTTGCCGGTGTAGTTGCCAGCCGGGAGATCGCTCTCCGCCAGCCGCTGATTCTCGTTGCCAACCATGTCTCTTGGT
Source organism: Longimicrobiales bacterium (assembly GCA_038233155.1). Taxonomy (GTDB): domain Bacteria; phylum Gemmatimonadota; class Gemmatimonadetes; order Longimicrobiales; family Longimicrobiaceae; genus JBBSMO01. The sequence goes on along the minus strand of JBBSMO010000071.1, from coordinate 5,657 downwards.
GGGATTCGTTTCTCGTGCTCGCGCTCGACGAGGCACTCGGCACCGAAGGCTACGCCCTGATGGACGTTGCCAGCATCCGGCAGCTCCCGTTCTTCACGCGGCTGGGAGCCCTGCCGCTGGACCGGGCGCGGCCGCGCGCCGGGCTCGAAACCGCCGCCGCGTTGCTGGACCAGCCGGGCCGCGCGCTCTGGATCTTTCCCCAGGGAACACACCGCCCCCCGCACCTGCGCCCGCTCGGCTTCCTTCCAGGGTTGCGGCTGGTCGCCCGCTATGCGCCCGGAGCGGCGGTGATTCCCGTCGGCATTCAGTACCTGTTCCGCGATTCACCGGGGCCGGGCGCGTACGCCGCCCTGGGCGCGCCAATCGATGCTGCGGCGGTCGCAGCGACCGGGGGCGTGCAACTCGTGGAAGACGCGGTCCAGCGGCAGCTCCGCCGGATCGATGAAGACATTGGGTCGGCGACATCTGCCTTTTCCCCGCTGGTCGCCAGCAACGTGCGGTCTACCGAGGAAGGATTGGGTACGAAGCTGCTGAACCGGGGGTTGGCCGCTGTGAACCGCAGAAGATGATGCAGCCGAACTCCGACCCTTCACCATGCGCCAACTGCGGCGAACGCCACGCCGGCCGCTGCTGCTACGGCCGGGCGTTCTCACCCGAGGCTATTTGGCCGGCCGCCGCAGCCGTTACCTTGCGCCGCTGCAGCTCTACCTGCTGGTGAGCCTCGTTTTTTTCCTGGCTCTGCCACATACGGGGCTGTTCCGTTATGACCTCGAGCAGTTCCGCAACTACAGCATCTTCGGAGCTGTGCCGGAGCAGCTCATTTCGCAACGGCTCGCGACCACCCAGGAACCGTTGGTTCGGACCGCGGCCTTGTTCGCCGGCCTCAACCTGCTGGGAGCTCTGGTGGTCCGGGAAGGTCTGTTCTTCGTCACCTTGCTGCTGGTGTAAGGTGGCACCGGCTTCCGCGGCCGCGGCAACAGGGGCTGGCGAGCGCCGGCACGCGGTGGTCATCGGTGCCGGCGTGGGCGGTCTTTCCGCCGCCATTGAGCTCGCGGCTGCGGGGGTTTCCGTCGATGTGCTCGAAGCACACCCGGCGGCGGGCGGCAAGGTCGGGATTGCGGCGAGTGACGGCCTCGAATTCGATACTGGTCCCAGCGTGCTGACGCTGCCGGAGACCCTCGGGCGCCTCTTCCGCCTGGCGGGCGGGCGATTGGAAGATGAGGTGCAGCTCATCGAGCCTGTGCCCAGCTTTCGGTATCTATATCCCGATGGTGTCGCCCTGGATGTCCATCCGCGCCTTGAGGCGACGCTTGCGTCGGTGCGTGCTACCCTCGGCGCACGTGCCGAGGGCGAGCTCGGAAAGTTCCTCGGGTACGCAGAGCGAATCTGGGGCGCCGCCGCGCCGCACTTCGTGTTCGGGCCCGCGCCCCGCCTGCTGCGGCTGGCGGCTGCGCCGCGGGCGCTCGCCAGCCTCCTGCGCATCGATCCGCTGCACACCATGCGGGCGGCGATCTGGTCGCGAGTACGGTCCCCGCATCTGCGGATGCTGCTCGCCCGCTACGCCACCTACAACGGTTCGGATGTGCGGAGGGCGCCCGCTACCCTGAACTGCATCTCCCACGTCGAGTTGGGGCTCGGCGGCTTCGGTGTACACGGCGGCATGTACGAGATCGTGCGGGCTCTAGTGCGGGCGGCGCAGCGGCTCGGCGTCCGGCTTCACACCGGCGAGCGCGCAACGCGGATTTGTTTTGCGCGCGGGCGCGTGAGCGGCGTAGAGACGGCGACGGGCTTCTGGCCTGCTTCGCTGGTCGTCGGCAACGCGGACGCCGCGCATGTGCTCGGCGAGCTGCTGCCGCAGGCGCTGAGGAGCGCAGAGAAACGCACCACATTGTCGATGTCTGCTTGGACGGGGGTGTTCCGCGCCCGCCGACGCGCGGGTACCGAGCGCCGCATCGCCCACACCGTATTGTTCCCAAAGGATTATCTTGCCGAGTTTGCGGACATCTTCGACCTGAACCGGCCGCCGCTCGAGCCGACGGTCTACCTTTGCGCGCAGGAGGCCGCCCACGGCCGGGCCGGGTGGCCGGACGACGAGCCCGTCTTCCTGATGGCGAACGCGCCGCCGCTTCCGCCGTGCGCCGACAGCGTGGAACCGGTGCCGGCCGCAGCGGAAGCAGCCGCGGCAGATGCCGCCGCGCTGTTCCGGGTGCGGGTGCTCGAGCGCGCCAGGGCTGCCGGTCTTCTCGACGCCGCTGACCGGCTGGTGTGGGAGCGCGGCCCGGCGCAGCTCGCCCGCGACTTCCCCGGCAGCCGTGGCAGCATCTATGGAAGCGCTTCGAACGACAGGTTCAGCGCCTTTCGCCGGCCGCCGAACCGAATCTCGCAACCCGCGGGTCTGTACCTTGCCTCAGGGAGCGCGCACCCCGGTGGCGGTGTACCGCTCTGCATCCTGTCAGGGCGCGCCGCCGCGCGCGCGGCGCTCGAGGATCTCGGCATGGGGGCGGCGGAGTGACCCTTCGGCTGCGCTCAGGGCGCGGAGTGGATCGTCACCCCGGCGAAGGCCGCGGTCCAGGTGTCGAGATCGGCAGGAGTGCTCGCTGCCGATGGCGGATCCGAGACTGAGCTGCCCCGTACTCCGCCAGGAGCGCCCCACGAATGGGTGCCTCGAAGCATGTCGTGGGATCACAGAAAAATCCGAAAATATGTTCCGAACAAACAACCTGCGGCTCGCAGTCCGAGCGCTCGAGTCGCCGCGAATGCAGGCCGGTGTTCGCGGGGCTGGCATCGCACTGCTTGCCGCCGCCCTGCTGCTGCCGAAGCCACCCGCTGCGACCGCGGACGCGGGCGCGAACCTGGCCGCGGCATGGACGGGCACGTTCGCCATGCAGCTTCGGGTAGCCCAAAGCTCAAAGCTGCCCCTGCTACCTACGCAGCGGAGTATCACGACGAGTCTCTTGCTGGTGGAGCTTCAGCCGGGGTCGCGCGACGGAGTCATGCTGCAGCGCCACCGCGTTTGCGATGTATCGGTCGATGGTGGCAGCGGCGTACGGATGCTGGTGCCGAACCGATTCGTATCCAGCTTGCCGACCCGCGGATACGACGCTACCCTCAGCCGGACAGGCGGCGGGTGGAGCTACAGCGCTGACCTTGGTGCGGAGGCGATCGGGTTCGACCCCGTCGCCAGCGGCGGGCTGTTGCCGCTCACGGCAGATGCGCCGGGTGTCCGCGACAGCGACCATGACGGGCAGCCGGGTGCGACCGTCGAGCTGAAGCTGCCGGCCTTCGGGCGCGTGCAGCTCTTCATCGCGCAGCGTACGCACCTGGTCCTAGTGGGGCGCGAGGTATCTCCCGGCCGGATCAGCGGCGAGGTAGATATTCATTTGCTCGAGCAGCGCACCCTCGGCGCCAAACCGGGGATGTTCAAGCGGACGCCGCGCGTGCGGCCGGTCTCGCCACAAAGTGGGTTCTCGATTATTCGGGTGCCAGAGGGGGCAAGTTGCGGCAGCATCTCACCGATTGCGGACGAGATTTTCGCTGGGATTTGAGCGGCCAAGCGGCTGTGCAGTTCTCCTCTTCCCCCCTTGCGGGGGAAGGGCCCGCGAAGGGGGGTGCGCGGGGAAGGGTCCCGGCATCGAACCGGCAGGAGCAGAACCGGCCGCCTGCCGGGCCCGGAAAGGACCCGGCAGACACACCGCGTCCTCACGGACGCCGCGCAACCGTTGGTCCCCCGTCCGCGAGGACGGACCGTGCCCTGCTGGGGGTTTCATACCCCCGGCAGACGTGGCAACGCTGCAGTCCCCCACGTGCCGAAAGGCCCTCAAGCGAGCGTTCGCCTTGTCAGCTGAATTGGTATAAGCTACCGCCCTTTCACCATTCGAACCGAGCCCGTCCGATGCCGAACTTCGATCTGGAAAGCTACGCCACGGTTCAGGAGCGGATCGCGCAGTTCTACCAAGACTTCCCGGACGGCTCGATCCGCACCTTTCTCGCCCGCGCCGATGGTCCGGAGGTCGTGTTCGAAGCGCGCGTCTACCGCAATCCGACGGAGGCTGAGCGAGGCGTGTACACCAGCGGGTGGGCGCGCGAGATCGAGGGCAAGAGTTCCGTCAACCGCACGTCTCACCTCGAGAATGCGGAATCGAGCGCGGTGGGGCGGGCGCTGGCGAACCTCGGCTACGCTACGGACGCGCGTCGTCCCAGCCGCAGCGAGATGATCAAGGTTGCGCGCACGCGCGAGGAGCACGAGGCGATGCTCGAGTTCATTCGCACCGCCGGTCTGCGCGTGCGGCCAGACGCTACGTTGGAGATCGCAGGTGCCGAGCACAACCTGCGCGAGTACGTGCGCGAGAACTGGACGACGATCAAGGAGCAGTTCCGCGTCGCGCGTCTCGTCGTCGATGCCGTCGAGGCGGCGACCGGCACGTCCTTCGGCGAAGAGCCCGAGGCGGAGTGACGGCCACCCGCGGCTGCAGCGCCATGTCTCGCCCGTGCTCTGCGATCTGGGCCCGCGCCGTGCCGCTTCCGCGATGATAGAGGCTGCGATGCCGACCGGTGACGGGCGCCTCCTGCGCCTTACCGAGCACGGCCTCTTCTGCGAGGCGGGTGACTTCCACATCGACCCGTGGCGGCCGGTGCCGCGCGCCGTCGTCACGCACGCCCATTCGGATCACGCGCGGTGGGGATGCGAGCGCTATCTGGCATCTGCAGCGGGCGAGTATGTCTTCCGAGCGCGCCTCGGCGAGGAGGCCGACATCCAGCTCGCCGGTTGGGGCGAGCCTTTGCATATCAACGGAGTCGCGGTTTCCTTTCATCCGGCCGGCCATATTCTCGGCTCGGCGCAGGTGCGCATCGAGCACCGCGGCGAGGTTTGGGTGGTATCGGGCGACTACAAAGTCGAACCAGACCCCACCTGCGCCGCTTGGGAGCCGGTTCGCTGCCACACCTTCATTACCGAATCTACCTTCGGCCTGCCGGTCTACCGTTGGGCGCCGCAGGCGGAGGTTTTCGACGGCATCAATGCTTGGTGGCGCGCAAACAAGGCAGCGGGAAAGGCGAGCGTGCTCTTCGGCTATGCGCTAGGCAAGGCGCAGCGGCTGCTCGCGGGGGTAGATGCCAGCATCGGACCCATCTACACGCACGGCGCGGTCGAGAAGCTGAACGCGGCCTACCGCGCCAGCGGCGTCGGGCTGCCGCCGACCACGTACGCCGGTGATGCTGACAAAACCACGGACTGGAGCCGCGCCCTGATCATCGCGCCGCCCTCGGCGAACGGCACTCCGTGGATGAGGAAGTTCGGCAGTGCCTCGACCGGCTTCGCCTCCGGGTGGATGCGCATTCGCGGTACCCGCCGCCGCCGCAACGTGGACCGCGGCTTCGTCCTTTCCGACCACGTAGATTGGCCCGGCCTGACGGGCGCCATTGAGGCGACGGGCGCCGAACGCGTATGGGTTACGCACGGCTACCGCGAGCCCGTAGTGCGCTGGCTGCGCGAGCAGGGGCTCGAGGCCGAGGCCGTCGCCACCCGCTTCGAAGGCGAAATCGACGACGCGGAAGAGAGTGACCCGTGACAGGTGACAGGTGACAGGTGACAGGTGACAGGTGACAGGTGACAGGTGACAGGTGACAGGTGACAGGTGACAGGTGACAGGTGACAGGTG
>JBBSMO010000070.1:0-9049 GCA_038233155.1 Longimicrobiales bacterium | reverse complement strand
GGATGGCGTGAGGCGGGCTCGCGACCGACCAAAGTAAAACACGGGGCGCGAGCGGATGGGGCAGCAAAGTACGCCTTTGCGCTCTGGGAAGCTACCGGTAAGGCAGAAAACCTCGGAGCCGGCGCCCGCCGGGGGTATAAAACCCCCGGCAGAGAACTGCCCGTCCTGCCGGACGGAACAGCCTCGATCTCGGTCGCTCGAGTGCGTCCGCGAGGACGCGTAGTATTTTGCCGGGTTCTTTATGGGCCCGGCAGAGGCGGTTCGCTTGTGTCACCGCACCCGTCGATCAACGCCTCACTCCGCCTCCGATGGGGCTGCCCGGCGGCGTATCGAGCGGCGCTACCCGCTGGCCGGGGTCCCACTCTCGCTCGAGGAAGCGCTGGATGTCTGCCGCTAGCAGGAACTGATGGGCGCGCTGTGCTTCGTCGCTGCCGCGCGCCGCGGCGCCACTCGTCGCGCGCCCGACCAACTGGGAAAGTTCGAACGCCGCCATCGCCCGGACCTGCGGCATGGGAGCGGAGCTAGCGAGTTGCATCAGCCCCTCCACCACCGTGCGCTGGACGGCGCGGCTGATCTCCGCATGATAGGCGTCGCGCGGCGGGTCGTTGAAGGTAGCGTCGATCAGCCGGTCGAGCGTCCAGCCGAGCCCCGGCAAATCTGCGTCTAACGCATGCTGGCCGACTAGACGAGCAGCGCGTTCGGGCTGTAAGATCATGCTCACAGTGAGTTCGCTCGCCGCTACAGCCGGCGAGATCGCATCGAAGGTCAGGCCGGTGTAGCGATCGAATAACTCGCGATGGGCGCCGTAGGTAAACGGCCGCGGCGGGATCTTGGCGAGCAGCGGGCGCGGCAGCGCGAGCTCCGCGGGCGCGAGGGTAGTGAGGAGCGCGTCCATCGCCCGCTGCTGCTCTGCGGCGGGAACGGGGCGAATCCCTTGCGCGGGATCGCTGCCGTTGCTCCCGTTCTCAGCGGAGCCCGGCACATCCGGATAGCCGCGCAGCGAGTAGCTGTAGAACACACCGCCCAACACTTTGGCGGCGGCCTCGATCTGATAGCGGTGGTGCAGGTAGAGCGGCACCAACGCCTCTTCGAGCGTCGCGAGCGGCATCCCGCGGCGGATGGCAGCCTCGCCAAAACGGTCCAGCGCAGCGCGCCGCACGCGCATCGTCCGCTCGAGCTCGGCGGGCGCGTTGGCGCCGCTGTCCCAGAGGTGGGCGCCAGGGTGTGCGCTGCCCGCGGGACGCGCATCCTGATCAGAGATGAAGGTGATTCCCCGCACGCGCGCCCGGTCCAGCAATTGGTCCAGAGCGGGTTTCGGATTGACGCCGCCGGGGAAGTCCTGATAGCCGTAGGCGATGGCGACACTGTCCCACGCGCCCATTCCGGTCGCGTAGGCATCAGAAAGATCGACGCTGCCGTCTGCGGCAAGCTGTACCAGCGGGTGCGGGTAGTCCATCACCGAGCCGCGGCCGTAGGTGCTCGCGAGGTAGTTGTGCGCGAGCCCTAGGGTATGCCCCACCTCGTGCGCCGACAGTTGGCGGATGCGCGCGAGCGCCATCTCACCCAGCACCGCAGGCTCCTCATCTCCCGTCGTGTACGGCGACAGCAGCCCCTCGGCTAGGAGGTAGTCCTGCCGCACCCGCAGCGACCCGAGCGACACGTGCCCCTTGAGGATTTCGCCCGTGCGCGGGTCGCTCACGCTCGAGCCGTAGCTCCAGCCGCGTGTTGCGCGGTGCACCCATTGAATGACGTTGTAGCGCACATCCAGCGGGTCGGCGGTGTCCGGCAGCATCTCGACCTGAAAAGCATTGCGGTAGCCGGCGCCCTCGAACGCCTGGTTCCACCAGCGCGCGCCTTCCAGCAATGCGGAGCGCACCGGTTCGGGCACGCCGGGGTCAAGGTAGTAGATGATGGGTTCGACCGGCTCGCTGGCCGCGGTGCCGGGGTCACGCTTCTTCAAGCGGTGACGGGCGATGAAGCGCTGCTGGACCGGCTCGCCGATGGCGGTTGCATAGTCGGCGTACGAGATGCCGGAGTAGCCGGCACGCGGATCGCTGGGCCGCGGCTCGTAGCCCGGCTCCGGCAGCGCGACGAACGAGTGCCGCTCGCGAACGGTGATCGCCTCCGGTGTCGGCACCACATCGCGCACGTAGCGGCCCGGCTCGTCACCGGTGAAGGTGAGTGTCACCTCGATCTCGGTGTTGCGCGGGAAAGCCTTGGTGCGCGGCAGAAAGAGCGCGCTTCGGGAAACATCCAGCCGGTAGGTGCCCTGCCGTGCCCCCTTCAGCCTGCCAATTACGTCATGCACGTCGCGCAGCGCGAAGTCGGTAGCATCCACCAGCACGCGGTCACCGGTGGCAGCTTCCGCCTTGAATCCCCACAGCACACTCTGCGCAAACGCATCTTCGACCGCGCGCCGCTCGGCAGCGTTGTCGGTGATGGCACGAAACGCATAGTTCGGCTGAATCATAAGCACCTTCGGGCCAACCCGCCGGAAGAAGACGATGCGCTCGCCGCCTAGCTGCCCCCGGTCTAGGCCGATGTCGTTCGACCCGATGCCCGCCGGCAGCGAAACGACATAGATCATCTCCTGCTCGAGCTGCGGGATCTCGAGCCACAGCTTGCCTTCGCTCCCGTTCCAATACAGCGGTACGAAGCCATCCAGCTTCTCGAGCCCGCGCGTTTTGTCCGCGATGGACGGCAGCGCATCCTGCGCCGCAAGCGGGGAGGCGACCAACAGGGCGAACAGCAGGGCGAGCAACATACGCATACCTCCGGGCGTGATTGGGTCATCGAACCAGCGGCAAAGTAGGCGTGAGCCGCCCCCGCCTGCAACCGGGTTGGGCGAGTCCAGCTACGACCCTTGACCCTGACGCTACGTCAGGCGTTAGACTGCTTAGCAGTCGGCAGTCGGCAGACGGCACTGCTAACCCGCGACCCGAGACTCGCGAACCGTGACCATCTTGAAAATCGGCGAACTGGCGAAGCGCACCGGGCTCACCGTCCGCACGCTGCACCACTACGACCAGGTTGGGCTGCTGACGCCTGCGAACCGCAGCCGCGCCGGCTACCGGCTGTACGACGAAAAGGATTTGCACCGGCTGCAGCAGATCATGTCCATGCGGGCGCTGGGGCTCTCGCTTCAGGAGATCGGCGAGATGTTGGCGGCGGGCGATCCCGGGAATCACCCACTCTCTTGGCAACTTGTATCGGGATCGCGAGGAAGCAGGGCGGATGCGGGCGCAGCATGGCGCTGCGGTGCCTGATCCGGAGGTGTTCGACTACATTGGGCGCGCGGCAGCAAGCGGTGATCGACAGTAGAAGCATGGGCAGTCGGCAGAAGGTGCGGCTTTGGCTGCACCCTCTGCCGGCTACTGACTACCGTCTGCCGACTACATGACCAACTTGACCAACAGAGCCTCGCTGCGCTACATTTCGCGCGGCATCTACCGAGGAGGCACCCATGCCGGAAACACTGAACCTGTACGAGGCGAAGACGCACCTGTCGCGGCTGGTCGAGCGCGCGGCGGCTGGCGAGGAGATCATCATCGCCAAAAACGGCAAACCGCTCGCGCGGCTGGTGCCGCTAGAGGTGAAGAAGCCGCGGGAGCCGGGGGGATGGAAGGGTAAGATCTGGGTTGCCGATGATTTCGACGACCCGCTTCCGCCTGAGATCCAGCGCTACTTCGACGGCGAAGATGACGGAGTGCTCGGTGAGACTTCTTCTTGATACCCACGTCTTCATCTGGTGGCGCGAAGACAATCCGCTCCTTCGTACCAGGGGGCGCGAAGCGATCGCGGCCGCAGACCTGGTGATGGTCAGCGCCGCGTCCGCCTGGGAAACGGCGATCAAGATCAGCCTCGGCAAGATGCATATCCACGCGTCTTTCGAAAGGGGTGTTGTCGAGAGCGGGTTCATCAAGCTCGCTGTCGATTTCGCACACGCCGCCGCCGTCGAGCACCTCCCGCATCACCACGGCGACCCATTCGATCGCCTGCTGATCGCGCAGGCGCAGGTCGAAGGCCTTACTGTCTTGACCCACGACCGCGCGTTCGAGCCGTACCGGGTGCCGATAGTTTGGGCGTGAAGGGGGCGGCAGGCGCTCGAATGCCGGGCCCATAAAGGATCCGGCAGGGCACGACGCGTCCTCGCGGACGCATGAGTCGATTTGAGCCAGACAGTGGTTCTTGCGGTAGCACTCCGGCGTTCGGAGCAGCGGTGCTGTCGGTATTCCGTCCGGCAGGACGGGTAGTTCCTTGCCGGAGGTTTTATACCCCCGGCGGGGGGCGGGACGTTGCTTCCATACCCCCAGCGGGCACCGGGGCAGCCATTTCGATTTTTCGGAGATAATTGCTCCTATGAAGCACGACGCACTCCACCCGCCGGACCTCGACGCACTGCTCTCCGAGCGCGGCCTCGAAATCGAGGCGGCCGGCACCGGCATCTCGGCGCCGCTCTCGCGCAACGTCAACCTCGTCGGCGGGCTGCTCGGCGACGTAGTCTCCGAGCGCCACGGGCCGCAGACGCTCGAGCTGGTGGAGCGTCTGCGGCTCCTCTGCCGCGCGGCAGCGCACGAGGACGAGCCGAAAAAGCGCGAGCAGGCCATGGCGATCATTGCGGAGCAGCACCTTGACACGCTTCTCGCGATCCTGCGTGCGTACACCACCTTCTTCCACCTCGTCAACAAGGCGGAGCAGCTCGAGGTTGCGCGCATCAACCGGATGCGCGAGCAGCGCGCCACCGCCGCCGACCCGCGCCCGGAGTCGATAGCCGCGGCCGTCCACGCGTTGCAGGAGCAGGGGCGATCGGCGGATGAGGTGCTGGACCTCATCGCCCGGCTCGACATCCAGCCGACGCTGACCGCGCACCCGACCGAAGCGCGCCGGCGCTCGATCCTGCTGCGGCAGGCGAGCATCGCGGATGCGCTCGAGCAGCTCACCGACCCGCGCATCACCCCCGCCGAGGCTGACGCGCTGCTGGATGGGGTACGGAACGACATCGCGCTGCTCCTCACCACCGACGAGGTGCGTACCCGTGCCGTCACCGTCGAGGACGAGGTGCGGCACGGGCTGTACTTTCTCGCGACCACCATCTGGCGAACCGTGCCGCGGATGCACCGCGACGTGCGGCGCGCGCTCGCCACGGACTACGGCAAGGACAGGGCGCCCTCCGAGCTGCCCGTTTTTTTGCGCTACCGGTCGTGGATCGGCGGCGACCGCGACGGCAACCCGCGCATCACCGCTGCGGTCACGCGTTGGACGTTCGCCGAGCACCGGCAGGACGCGCTCAAGCTGCACCGCCGCGCTTTGAACGAGCTGCGGCTGCTGCTCTCGGTTTCGGAAACGCAGACCGACGTACTGCCCGCGCTCGCCGCGCGCACCGCGGACTTGGCGGAGCGGGTGGACCTGTCCGATGCGCGGCGGCGGCAAAGCTCGAACGAGCCGTACCGCCTGCTCCTGCAATCGATGATGGCGGCGCTGGACGAGCTGATCGATGGCGGCGCCCCCGACTATCGCGCCGCGGACTACGTCGCCGACCTGCGCCTGATCGGGGAATCGCTGGATGCGGCCGGCCTCGGCGGTGTGGCGCGGGATGGGCTGCTCGCCGATCTGCTCGTGCAGGCGCGCACATTCGGCTTCCACCTCGCCGCGCTCGACATCCGCCAGCACAGCCGCGTCCACGAGGCTGCCGTCGCCGACCTGCTGCGCGTGGCGGGTGTGGAAGACGATTACGCCGCGCTCGACGAGGATGCACGTGTGGCGCTGCTCGACCTCGAACTCGCTTCGCCGCGCCCGCTCCGCCCGATAAACGTCGAGCTGCCAGCCGCAACCGCCGAGTTGCTCGACACACTCGCGGTCGTACATGACGCGGTCGAGCTCGAGCCGGAGAGCGTCGGCAGCTACGTCATCTCGATGACCAGCGACGTCAGCGACGTGCTCGAAGTGTTGCTCCTGCTGAAGGAAGCCGGGCTCTGGCGCACCCATGGCGACGCGGTCCACTGTCCCCTCGATGTTGTGCCGCTGTTCGAAACCATCGCCGACCTCGACGCCGCCGAGCAGCGGCTCGATGCGCTGTTCAGCCACCCGCTCTACCGCCGCCAGCTCGAAGCCCGCGCGCACGATGGGCGACCGTTCCAAGAGGTGATGCTCGGCTACTCGGATTCGAACAAGGATGGCGGCTACTGGATGGCGAACTGGGCGCTGCACAAGGCGCAGGGCGCGATCGCCCGCGCCGCGCGGCGGCACGGCGTCGAGGTGCGCCTGTTCCACGGGCGCGGCGGCACGATCGGGCGGGGCGGGGGGCGCGCCAACCAGGCGATCCTGGCGATGCCGCCCGAGGCGCACACCGGCGGCATCCGCTTCACGGAGCAGGGCGAGGTGATCTCGTTCCGCTACTCGCTGCCCGCGATCGCGCGGCGCCACCTCGAGCAGATCGTGCACGCGCAGCTCACGGCTCTCGCGCAGCCCGCGCGAGAGGAAGCTTTCACCGGCCCCACCCGTGATCAGACGCGTGAACTGATGCAGCGGATCGCCGTCCGCTCGATGGCCTCGTACCGCGAGCTGATCGAGCACCCTGACCTATGGCCGTTCTACATCGCCGCCACCCCAATCGCGCACATCGCGGGGCTGCCGCTCGCCAGCCGCCCCGTCTCGAGGAAAGGTGCCGGCGAGCTGGACTGGGCGGGGATGCGAGCAATCCCGTGGGTGTTCTCATGGACGCAGACGCGCTACACCATCCCCGGCTGGTACGGCGCGGGCACCGCGCTGGCCGAGGTGATCGAGGCAGGCGAGCTCGAGCGGCTGCGCGAGATGCTGCATGGTTGGCCGTTCCTGCAGGCTGTCGTCGCGGGCGCGCGGCGCGAGATGGCACGCGCGCGCCTGCCGATCGCCCGGCACTACGCCGGGCTCGCCGCCGACAGCGGAGCGCTCCGCACCCCGCACGAGATGATCGCCAGCGAGTTCGAACGCGCGGAGACGGCGCTGCTCGCGATTTCGGGGCAGGATTCGCTGCTTGAGGATACGCCCGTCATCGCCCGCTCGATCGCGCTGCGCAACCCGTACACCGACGTGCTGAACCTGACGCAGATCGAGTTGATGCGCCGCTGGCGCGGGTTAGACGAGGCGGAGCGCGCATCCAGCGACGGCGAGGCGCTGCAGCGCGCGATTTACGTGTCGATCAACGGCATCGCGGCGGCGATGCAGAGTACAGGGTGAGCGCTTCGGCTTCGCTCAGGAGACCCCTACCGGATCGTTCAGGACAAAGCGTGTTCGGCCAGCGCGGTGGCCTGGCTCAGATCGGGATCCCCTCTCCCTGGCCGGACCCTCGCACGATTCTGCGGCGGCGATCTGCTGCGGATCTCGATCGGTGAGCGGCCGGATTACAAGCGGGTGCGTGCTCCGACCTCCAGCTCTCGCAGCGCGGGGGCTGGCCTCCGCTGCCTCGTCACTCACCACGGGCTTCCCCCCGCTGCTCGAGAAGCCGGGTCGCGAGTTGCCACCCCCGTATCGCTACTCCGATCAGCCCGATCAGCAGACTGGCGGTCAGGATGAGGGCATAGAGGTCGCCGCGAACGCCGAGCAGTGCCAGTGCAAGCGTCAGCGCAGCTACGACAGCCCCAACGGCGAACATCTCCTTCGCGTTGCGCGCGTTCGCCTCATACCACACCCACTCGTCGGCAGAGGTGGCTTTCACCCGCAGGCCGTACACCGAATTGGGCGCGATCTTCCGATGCATCAGCGGCAGCGCGAGCGCCATCATTAGGGCGCCTGTGACGAGGAACGCGCCCCCGACGATCAGAGTTTCCATAGGCAACCTGGTTATGTCCTCGAGGTCGTTTGCGATCGAAGCAGCGCCTGAAGAAGATTTTCTTCGATGAGCTCAGCACATGCCCTGGCGCCACTTGGAATGACGACGCTCCCCGGGCGACAGGCAGCACCTAGTGGCAGCAGATTTTTCGCTCCCTCGAGCGGCTCTCGCCAGTGCTGCGCCTCCAGACTCCGTACCTGCCGGGTCACCCGAACCGCCGATCCTCGCCTTCTGGCCCTCGCGTGAATCATAGACATCAGAATGACACATTTTAGGCGCGGGATCAATCGCTTCACCGAACTTGACACCCCATCCCGGCATACGAGACTCGGTCGTTCGAACAGCTAGAAGCCGGCTTCGCCCGGCAAGAACGGGCTGATCAGTCGTCCGCCAGCAGCTCGTGCAGCATCCGCTGGCGGTTGTTCAGGAACTCGCGGGTGACGACGAAATGCTCCGTTTCTTCGTACTGGATCGGCCGCGCCGCGCCGTCATTGAGCTGCAGGATCTGCGCGTCTGGGTATGCCATCAGGATGGGCGAGTGGGTGGCGACGATGAACTGCGAATGCTGCCGCACGAGCTGGTGCATGCAAGCGAGCAGCGTAGCCCCCGTTCAGCAGGAAGACGGCGTCGTCGAGCCAGCCGTCAAGCACGGGCCGGGCATGAGGGCGGGCGGCACCGGCCGACGGCGGCCGCCCGAAACGCGGGCCGAAGGCGCCTTACGCCGTCGCCAGCTCCGCCTGCTCCTTGTGCGCCGCGCGCCCCTGCGTCAGCGAGCGTAGGCTCGTCGAGTACTTGTAGAGCTCGGCCTGCGGGACCAGCGCGGTCACCTTTTGGTTCCTGCCGGCGGTGTCTATTCCCAGGATCTTACCGGGCCGGTGGTTCAGGTCGCCGATCTCCTGCTCCTCGTACTCGCCCGTCTGCGTTCCCGACTTGTAGATGTGCGCCTTTTCGCTGAACAGGTTGATGATGCCGCGGAAGTCATCGCCGCTGCCGATCGGGATCTCGACCGGGATGACCTTCGGCGTGACGGGCTCTTTGATGTCCTGGTAGACGGCTTCGAAGTTCGCGTTCGGGCGATCCATCATCGACACGAAGAAGAGCGTCGGCAGGTGCCGCTCCTGGACGAATTCCCAAACGCGCTCGGTGCCGACCTCGACGCCGCTCGGCCCCGACAGCACGCAGATCGCAACGTCCGCGACCCGGACCCCCCTTGGTCTCGCCCACGAAGTCGAGGTAGCCGGG
>JBBSMO010000069.1:0-9090 GCA_038233155.1 Longimicrobiales bacterium | reverse complement strand
GACGCAGGCTGGGCAGGGCCCCGCGAGGCGTTCTCGTTCAGCGACGATGTTCTGCTTTCCGCCGGTGCAGGCGTCAGCTTTCTCGATGGCCTGGTACGTCTGGACTTGGCGCGGGCGCTGCGGGGAAACACCGGCTGGGGCCTGTCGCTCTACGTGGGGAGCGGACTGTAGCCCCTGCGGCATCAGCCGCCCGGAAGGTATTCGGGCGGGATGGGGACGCCCTCGCGCTCCGCGTCCCAGAAGATGTTGACGACCCACCAGCGGGTGCCGTCGTCCAGCAGTTGGATGCTGTTGATCCCGCGCGCGAACGGCTGCGGGTCCTCGAGGGTGCGGCGCGATTCATAGGTGCTGAACACGTGAGCGATGCTCCCGAACTGTTCCACTTCCCGGTGGATTTCGCGCTCGAAGAAGCCGCCGCTTTCAAGCTGCGGCCCCGCCCGCTGGATGTATTCCTCCGGGCTCAGCATCACGGCGCGCGCCGCCTCTCCCTGCGGGTGCGCGGCGGGGATCAGGCGGGCGCCGGGCGCGAAGAGCGACCGGAAGCGGTCCCAGTCGCGGGCCTCGCCGGCGGGACCGGAGATCACATCGTACAAGGCGTCGAGGATCGCGCCGAGGGAAAAGACATCGGACGGGTTTGCTTCCGCCGGGCTCTGGGTTGCCACGGGTTGGGCAGGTGCCGGCGCTTCCGCCGCGGGGGGCGCTGGTTCCGCCGGGATCGTTGTCGCGGTGCTGGCGCAGCCTGCCAGCCCCGCTGCGAAGCAGATCACCGCCCAGCCCGCCGGCAGCGGGTTGCTGGTCATAGCGAGATCCGCTTCAGCGCATCGGGGTTGTGCGCGGCTCGTTGACCGCTCGTGTCACTCAACCTGTCAGCCATTGCTGTTCGAGTGCGTAGACACGTGGCCGGGCGGGCGGCCTCTGCAGTCGCGCCGTCCAACCTGAAGCGTCAGTCCTTCTCGTCGTAGCTTTCAGTCCCTCCCGTAGAGTACTGCGGCGGCGTTTCGTCCGCGCCGAAGAACCTTTTCCCCGCCCACAGGCCGAGCGGCAGCGCGAGCGCGGCCGCACCCAGCCCTTTGGCAGCGGTGCCGAAGCGGGAGGTACGCCTGCGTTTCGTGCCCGCGAGATCGGTGGCCCAATCTACGGCCTTGATCATTGCCGCCTTTTTAGGGCTGCGAGCCGCAAACATCAACTTGGGCGCGGCGAGCCACGCGGCACCCTTTAGTAGCTTTTTCATGGTGTATTCTCCTGTCTAACTGTTCGCGTCAATCCGAGCTATCCGTACCCTTGGTTCGTTGCACGAACCGTGCTCGCGGCAAGCCTCATCCGCATAGGGGTAGTTGTCAGGGCGCGGCGGTGCGCCTATTTTCTCGTGCCTAATGCACCTGCGGCTGCCTCGGCGCGCTGCATCTATCCCCCTTGCAAAGCTGCTCGCCCCATGCCCGACCCAGCTTCCGATTCGGGCATCTGGCGCATTGTCCACGCTGTAGCAGTCGCCATGGTGCTGGGCTTCTTCCTGTACAGCCTGCGCTCGATTCTCAACCCCTTCGTTCTCTTCCTGCTGCTGCTCCTCCTAGTCTCGCCGCAGGCCGGTAGCCGCTATCACCTGCTGGTCGTCTCCTCGGCGGCGGTGTTGCTAGTCATCTGGCTGCTGAATACCACTGGCTTTTTGCTCGCCCCATTCATCCTCGCGCTGGTACTCGCCTATGTGCTTCACCCGCTGGTAGAGCGCATCGAGCACCGGGGACCGCCGCGCTGGGCAGCCATCTTGTTGTTGGTGTTGCCGGCGCTGGCTGTGCTCGCCGGCGCCATCGCCTTCGGAGTGCCGCGGCTGAGCGAGCAGATCGCGGAGTTGATCAGCAGCTTTCCGTCTCTGGTCGATTCCGCCGCTGGGTATCTCGAGGGTGCCCGCTCGGGGCTCTCGCGCAGGGACTTCCCGTTCGTCGACGAGGACGCGCTGCTGCTGCGGTTGCAGACCCTGAGCCCCGAAGCGGTGATCGCCTATCTCCAGGAGCGGCAGGCCGCGCTCGCCAGCAGCGTCTGGTCAGGCATCCTCGGCGCGGGACGGGGGCTCGGCACCTTGCTCACCGTGTTGGGCTACATCTTCCTCACCCCCATGCTCACCTTCTACCTGCTGCGTGACTGGGAGCAGCTCACCACCCGCCTGGCCGCGTTGGTACCGCCGTCGTACCAGAAGGGGGTGCTGGGTTTCCTCCGCCGCTATGATGTGTTGCTATCCAGGTATCTGCGAGGCCAACTGATCGCCGCTGCGGCCGTCGGCGTGCTCACCGGGGTCTTCTTCGCCCTTCTCGGTTTTCCGAACGCCCTCCTGCTGGGGGTGGTCGCCGGGGTGTTCAACGTGGTGCCCTACCTGGGCTTGATTGCCAGCCTGATCCCGGCGTTGATCATCGCCGTTTTCTCCGGCGCCATCGTCGCGTCGCTGTTGAAGATCGCGCTGGTATTCGCCGTGGTGCAGACGTTGGATGGCTCGGTAATCGGCCCGCGCATCGTGGGCGAATCCGTAGGGCTGCACCCGGTTTGGGTGATCTTGGCACTCGCAGTTTCCGGCGCCTTTTGGGGCTTCGTCGGGCTGCTGATCGCGATCCCGTTGGCTGTGTTGGTGAAATTGTTGGTAATATGGGCGTTGGCGCGCTACGAAGGGTCGCGCCTGTTCCGCGGAACAGGCCATGGATTGATTCGCGGGTGAACGAAGTTTGACCGGCATGGTGCTTGCGACGGCCCCGCAGCCGCAGAGTTGCTCGATACGCCCGCCCGCACGGGGCCGGCAGCCGCATAGCCAGAGACACTGATGGATGGCCAGCCTTCCACCCCCCATTGACAGCGCGGAAGATAGCGGCCTGCGCGGAGCTCTCTTCACCGATCTCGACCGCCTCGCGTTCGCTCTCGAGATGGAGGTCGCAATGTTGATCGAAGCGGGGCAGGATGACGCGGCGGCGGGGTGCCAGCACCAGCGGCTGGGCGTGCGTCTCGCCCAGCGCCTGGTGGCGGGTGTCTGGGCGGACGAGGTGCACTCCCGATTGCAGCGCTGGAGCGACGAGTACGCTGCCCGGCTGGCCAACCCATCCTCATGACTGCTACAGCGACCCTCGGGGAACGGGTGCGCGCCCTCGGGCCGTGGTTCCACGACCTGGACCTGAACGGCGTCCGCACCGCTCCCGATCACCCGCTCGGCGATTTTCTCGATGACCTCTGGCGCCAGGTAGGGACCGCCTTTCCGGAAGATATGAGCGGCAGCACTGTTCTCGACATTGGCTGCAACGCGGGGTACTACTCGCTGCGCCTTCATCAGCGTGGCGCGCAGGTCACCGGGGTGGACCATGATCCCCGCTACCTCGAGCAGGCCCGCTTTGCCGCCCGCCAACTTGGGGCAGACATCGAATACCTGCAACTCGATGCGTACGAGGTAGACCAGCTAGGGCGCCAGTTCGACTATGTGTTGTTCATGGGCGTGCTCTACCACCTCCGCTACCCTCTCTATGCTTTAGACAAGGTCGCCAAGCTGCCGCGGAAGCGGCTGGTGTTCCAAAGCATGCTGCGCGGTTGCGGGGGTACGGTGCCGCTAGCCGGCGACTACCCCATCACGGAAACCGCGATGTTCGAGCACCCCCGGTACCCGGCGATGTTTTTCATCGAACAGAGCTACGCCGGCGATGCCACCAACTGGTGGGTTCCGAACGAGGCGGGGATGGAAGCAATGCTACGCTCGGCAGGGCTCGCCATAGACGAACACCCGGCGCGCGAGGTTTATTTCTGTTCGCCGGCCGCCGCGTGAGCGGTTGCATAGCGCGCCGCCATCTGCGCCGCGAACCACGCGAACTCGTCCGTCCGGGCGGGCGGGCTGGTGTGATCTTCCCGCAGGCCCCGGCTGGGCGGGGTGAAGCAAAGCGTAGCGCAGACGTTGAAGGGCTCGAGGGCGGACATCACCGTGTCGAACCACTCGTCCGCGCCGGGAAGATGGCTTTCTGCCCAGCTCAGGCCCGTGCGCACTTCACGCACCCCCAGCCGCTCGAGCCAGCGCACGGCGCTGTCCAGCGCTGCATAGTCCTGGAAGTGGAACCACTGGCAAAGGCCGAAGTCAGGGGTGAACTGGTCCAGCGCAAGCTTCGGCGTTCCGTTGTGCCGGAGCAGCCCGAAATGAAAATGCCGGAAGTACGAGCTGCCTTCCGCCTGTTTGTGCCGCGTTGTCGCCTCGCGCCCGGGCGCCAGGTCGAAAAGCGAGTACCAGAACACGGTTTCTCCCGCCAGCAGCTTCTGGCTTCGCTCGAGGCCCCACGCCGCCACTCGCTCAGAGGCGTACGAGGATACACCGGTCTCGGTCACCCACACTGGCTTGCCGAACTCGTTGCGGATCTGTGCGATGCGCGACGGCCATTCCTCGATTGGCCAAAGATTCCAATCCATGGGAAAGCCGTGCACGGCGACGATGTCGATTTCTTCCAAGGCGCCGTGCTCATCCAGCCGGCGCAGAAACTCGGGATCTATCGGCGATATACCGCCCAACACGAGGGGGACGCTGCAGCCCGTCTCCCGTATTGCGGCCGTCGTCTGCTTGACCATGCCGGCGAAGATTGACCATCCGGGATCGAGTTGGAAGTCCCAGTGGGAAAGGTTGTTCGGTTCGTTCCAAACTTTGAAGGAAGTAATCAACGGAAGCGGAGGCAGAGTTGGCGGAAAGGAAAGTCTTGGTGACCGGCGGGGCCGGTTTCGTCGGCAGCCACTTGGTAGATGCCCTGCTCGAGCGTGGTGACAGGGTGCGTGTGTTCGACAACTTGGACCCGCAGGTGCACGGACCGGACCAGCGTGTGCCCCCGTGGCTTGCCGCTGAGGCGGAGCTGCAGACCGGCGACATGCGGGATGCGGACGCCGTCGGGCGCGCACTCGGCGGCATCGATGTCGTCTATCACCTCGCCGCGGCGGTCGGCGTGGGTCAATCGATGTACCAGATTGCCGACTACACTGCGGTCAATACTCTGGGCACCGCCCATCTGCTGCAGACGCTCGTAGATGAAAAGCCCGAGATCGAGCGGCTGGTCGTCGCCAGCTCGATGTCGATTTACGGCGAGGGCCGCTACGTGCGGCCGGATGGCAGCGACCCGCACCGCGTGCTGCGCCCGCCCGGGCAGTTGCGCGCTCACGAATGGGAGCTGAGGGACGACGACGGTGCCAGGCTCGAGCCGCGCCCGACGGATGAGCAGAAGCCGCTGGACCCGGCCTCGATCTACGCGCTTACCAAGGCGGACCAGGAGAAGATGGTGCTGCAGATCGGGGGCGCGTACGATATCCCGAGTGTGGCGCTCAGGTTCTTCAACATCTACGGCCCTAGGCAGGCACTCTCGAATCCGTACACCGGGGTCGCGGCGATCTTCTCGAGCCGCCTGCTGAATGGCAACGCTCCGATCGTCTTCGAGGATGGGGGGCAGACGCGGGATTTCGTCTCCGTACACGACATCGTACAGGCGCTGTTGCTGGCGGCGGAGGAAGAGGGTGCGATCGGCAAGGCGCTGAACGTGGGGTGCGGGCGCGCGATCTCGATCAACGAGGTTGGCGCGACGCTTGCCCGTGTACTCGGCGTAGAGCTGGAGCCGGAGATCACCGAGCGTTACCGGGTGGGAGATATCCGCCACTGTTTTTCCGACATATCGGCCGCGCGCGCGGCGATGGGCTACGAGCCCCGGGTGGGCTTCGAAGAGGGAATGGAGGAACTGGTCGGTTGGCTGCGCGAGCAGGACCGGCCGGAAGATGGAGTACAACGCCATGCCGCGGAGCTCGCGGCACGAGGCCTGACCCTGTAAGCAGAAGCGAGGAGCTTGTGAAGGACGGATACGCATTGATCACCGGTGGGGCTGGCTTCATCGGGTCGAACGTAGCGGATGCACTGCTGGCGGATGGCGAGCGCGTGGTGATTGCCGACAGCTTTGCGCGAGACGGCGCGAGCGGGAACGCGCAGTGGCTGCAGGCGCGGCACGGTGCACGGGTTATGGTAAGTGAAACTGACGTGCGGAACGCAAAGGCGATGCGCCCGCTGGTTGCCGGTGCCAGCGCCGTCTTTCACCTCGCCGCGCAGGTGGCCGTGACCACCTCAATCGAAGATCCGGTTCTCGATCTCGAAACCAATCTCCTCGGCACCTTCAACATTCTGGAAGCCGCGCGAGCCATGAGGTCGCCGCCGCCCATCCTCTTCACATCTACCAACAAGGTATACGGCGAACTGGATGGCTTCCCAATCGAGCGCAACGGCGGCCCGTATCATTACGCCGGGGGCCGCTCCGGCGTCAGTGAAGCCGCGCCGCTCGACTTCCACTCGCCCTACGGCTGCTCAAAGGGTGCCGCCGACCAGTACGTGCGCGACTACGCGCGCATCTTCGGCCTCGATACGGTGGTCTTCCGGATGAGCTGTATCTACGGCACCCGCCAGCTCGGCACCGAAGACCAAGGCTGGGTCGCTCACTTTGCACGCTCGCTGCTCGCGGGGGAGCCGCTCACCATCTACGGCGACGGGCACCAGGTGCGAGACATCCTCTGGGTTGACGACCTGGTTGCCGCCATGCGCGCCACGATGCGCAAGATCCGCACGACGAGCGGCGCGGTCTTCAACGTTGGCGGGGGGCCGGCCAACGCCGTCTCCGTGCGCCAGGTGATAGAGGCGCTGATGCTGGAAGCGGGCGAGCACGTGCCAGTCTCCTACGCTCCTTGGCGGCCGGGCGACCAGCGGGTGTACGTGTCCGACACCGCCAAGCTCGAGGCGGCACTCGGGTGGCGTGCCAAAACGCACTGGCGCGACGGGCTCGGCAAGCTGGTGCGGTGGCTGCGCGAGCCGGAGCGGCCCGCCCCGCCGGCTGCCGTCCTGCGGAGGCCAGAGCGTTCCGCAGCCCGCCCGGTTGTAGCAGGCGCGGCGGGTTGACGGGTGCTGCGGCGCCAGTGGCATCGGGTGTCGGGACAATGATGGCCGCCACGATCCACGCGCCGGGAGCCGTCCGGCTCGTGGAAACGCCGGTGCCCGAAGTTGCGGCGGGGCAGGTGCGCGTACGACTTGAGGGCTGCGGCGTGTGCGCATCGAACCTCGCGCTTTGGCAGGGCCAGCCGTGGTTCGACTACCCGCAGCCGCCAGGCGCGCCGGGCCATGAGGGGTGGGGCAGGGTAGATGCCGTTGGTGAGGGTGTCACCGGCTTTTCGGCTGGCGACCGGGTCGCCCTGCTCTCGCAGCGCGCCTACGCCGAATACGATGTAGCCGCCGCGGATCAGATGGTCCTCATCCCGCCGGACCTGGGGGGCACGCCCTTCCCGGCCGAGCCGCTCGGGTGCGCGATGAACATCTTCCGGCGCAGCCGCATCGAGGCGGGCGGCACGGTCGCCATCGTCGGGATCGGCTTTCTAGGCGCACTGCTCACGCGTCTTGCCGCCAACGCAGGCGCGCGCGTGATCGCCATCTCCCGCCGTCCCTTCGCCTTGGAAGTTGCCACAACAATGGGCGCGGATGTCACCGTCAGAATGGACGATCACGAGCGCATCATCGACACGGTGAGCAGCCTCACCGGCGGCCAATTCTGCGATGTGGTGATCGAGGCGACCGGCAAACAGTGCCCGCTGGATCTTGCCGCCGAGCTCACGTGCGAGCGCGGCACGTTGGTCATTGCCGGCTACCACCAGGACGGGCCGCGGCAGGTCAACATGCAGCTTTGGAACTGGCGCGGGTTGGATGTGATCAACGCCCACGAGCGCGAACCGGCCGTCTATCTCGAAGGGATGAAGCTGGCTGTGGCGGCCGTGCGGAGCGGGCGGCTGGACCCGTCCCCCCTGTATACGCACACCTTTCCCTTGGACCGGTTGGGAGATGCGTTAGATGCGACCCGCGACCGGCCCGACGGGTTTCTGAAGGCGCTGGTGACCACGTCATGAATGGCGGAGCGGCGACGGGGGTTGATCCGATCACGGTCGGCCGCGAGGCCCTCACCCCCCGGCCCCCTCTCCCAATTCTGGGAGAGGGTGAGATTGGATGGGCGCAGAGGGTGCTGCTTACAGAGATGCAGTGGCCGCTCGTGAGGCTATGTTCGTGATGCGGGGGCATTTTCAACCAGCCGTGAAGTAATAACGGATGAATTGTGGAGCTGCTGGCGCCGTGGTTCAGCGGTCCGCGGCAGAGCCGTCTCGCCGGGACGGCTCTGCCCCTGGCCGCGGCGATGCCGTTCGCCTCCCGCGCCTGGGCTTTCTCGGCGTCGGCTGGATCGGCCGCAACCGCATGGTGGCAGTCGCCGATAGCGGCGCGGCGGAGATTGCAGCGCTCGCCGATCCTTCGGCCGGGTGCATGGCGGAGGCAATGGCCGCCGCGCCTGCCGCCGCGGCTGCGGAGGGGCTGGACGAGCTGCTCGGCATGGATCTGGATGGGGTGGTTATCGCCACCCCGAGTGCGCTGCATGCGGAACAGGCCATTCGGGCGCTCGAAGCTGGTGCGGCGGTATTCTGCCAGAAGCCGCTCGGGCGCACCGCTGCGGAAACCGGAGCAGTCGTAGATGCCGCCTGCGCCGCGGACCGCCGGCTCGGTGTCGACTTCTCCTACCGCCACACCGAAGGGCTGCGCCGGCTGCACCGACTGCTGCGTAGAGGAGAGCTTGGGCGGGTGTACGCCGCGGACCTCGTCTTCCACAACGCCCACGGGCCCGGCAAGCCGTGGTTCTACGATGCCAGCCAGTCCGGCGGCGGGTGCGTCATGGACCTAGGTATCCACCTGGTAGACGCGCTGCTCTGGCTGCTCGACTTTCCAGCGGTCGAGCAGGTGACCAGCCGCCTCTTCTCCCGAGGCATCCTCTCGAAAAACGCGCCGGGCGCGGTCGAGGACTACGCCATCGCCCATCTGGATTTGGCGGGGGGCACGGCCGCGCGCCTGGCTTGCTCGTGGAAGCTGCCGGCCGGCATCGATGCGGAAATCGCCATCACCCTCTACGGCACCCAGGGGGGCGCCCGCTTCCGCAACGTAGGCGGCTCCTTCTACGATTTCGTGCTTGAGCGCCTGACTGGCACCACCACCGAGACGCTGGTCGGGCCGCCCGACAACTGGGGCGGGCGCGCCGCCGTCGAGTG
>JBBSMO010000068.1:0-9174 GCA_038233155.1 Longimicrobiales bacterium | reverse complement strand
TGACTTAGTGAGCAAGGTCGGCGGTGTATTTCGAAAAAGCGTGACCGCCGCCAGAGACTGAATCCGAATTCATGAAATTGCGGCGCTGAAATTCGCCCGCGCCCAATCCGCTGCCTTTGAAGGTACCTTCGCACTGGCCGAACAGGGCAGCGACAACAGAGGCGAAGCGATCAACGGCGCGATTGGAGAGATGAACTTCGTGGTCCGTCAGGTAGCACGGGGCCGGCTGAAAAAGACCAACGTACCATACCGTAAGATCTCGATCGCGCATTCACCGGACAAGATCACCGTTACCACAAACGAACGAAACGCTGTCGTCACGCCCGCCAATGGAACTCCGGTCAAGTGGGAGCGCGAGGACGGAGAAGTCATGAACGTGAGCACCGAGTGGGAGAACGGCAAGCTGGAACAGACCTTCAGGGCTGAAGATGGCCAGCGGGTCAATGTCTACAGTCTGAGCGGCGACGGCAACACCCTGACCATGAACGTGGTCATCACGAGCCCCAAACTGCCCGACCCGCTAACCTACAAGCTCGTCTACCACCGGACGGGCTAAGCCGGGGATTGCGAACGGCTTTCATCATTCTTCCGCTGGCTTGATCACGGATACACTGGTCGAGACCAAAATCCCGAGGATGACGTACCCCGTGAACGCTTCCATGGCGGCCATCGCCCGGCCGTAGCTTTGAGGATAGAAGTCACCATAGCCCAAGGTAGTGAAAGTGACCACCGAGTAGTAGATGCTCGACAGCCAGTCGTGAGTGACCATCGCCTGTGAGCCTGTGTTGTCGATGATCCCGACGCGCTGGTAGACTGCCGCAAAGGCCAGAAGCAGGAGAACCAAATTCACGGCGATGAGCGCTAGCTGGAGCCAGAGGCGGTCAGGTTCTCCCAATAGGATGCGCACCCGCGAGATAAGCAGCCAAACAAAGGCGACGACGAAGAGGGCGCCGAAGCCGATCGTGAATAAAGCACGGGGCAGCCCGCTGGGGATCAGACGGCTTATGCCGGTGAACACACCCCCGAACAGAATGAAGAAGATGAAAAGCGTCGAAGTGGCGAGTAGTTTTTTCATGGCAGCGGCATCGCGGAGAACCGAAACTTCATTGTGGTCGCCGCGGTTGCAGGGATCGCGCCGCCGGGGGCGTTCACCGCTGCGGGCGGCACGGCGGGCATGAAGCTGCATCGCCTCTCGGCCTGCCAGGTGGTACCGGTTTCGCTCGTAGCGGCGTGGGAATTCTTTTCAGACCCGCGCAACCTCGGCCGCATCACTCCGCCGCAGATGCGCTTCACTGTCACCTCGCCGCTGGAAGGGGAGATGTACGCCGGCATGATCATCACCTACACCGTGCGGCCGCTGCTCGGCGTTCCCATTGGGTGGGTGACGGAGATCACCCATGTTGAAAAACCCTTCTTCTTCGTAGATGAACAGCGCTTCGGTCCCTACCGCTTCTGGCACCATCAACACCGGCTGCGCGAAGCGGACGGCGGGACGGAGGTAAGCGATGTCGTTCATTACGCTCTGCCCGTGGGCGCACCGGGTCTGGTAAACCGCTGGCTGGTTCGCCCGCAGCTCGCCCGCGTCTTTGAATTCCGCCGCGAAGCGATGGACCGGCTGCTCGGCCCCGGGTGCGCTAAATGACGACGCGGCGGATGCCGAAGCTTACAAGAATCTCTGAGCTTCGGCTGGCGCTGCGCCGCTCGCTGCCATAGGTGGGCTGGTACCCAACCACTGCCGCCGCCGGTTCCGGCCTTCCCGCGGCAGACGACACCCGCTTTTCCCCCGCTCTCACCGCGCATGATTCCTCAGTCAGGTTGCCCTCGCATTGTCCCTCTCCTCGCGGCGGTTCTGCTTGCGGCGGCGTGTGCCCCGCAACGGCCCCTTCCTTCCGCACCTGCACCTGCACCTGCCCCTGCCCCTGTTCCTGCCGGACCGGAGTTGATAGGAGAAGGCCCCGAACTGATCGAGCAGGAGGCGCCCGCAGAGGTGGTTGGCATATTGGGCAGTGCCGTGTACGATCTGCCGGTCGAGGCGAACAGTTGGGTGGAAGCCGAGGTAAACTTTCTCTCGCGGGAAAGGCCCCATGTCATCCAGCGCTGGCTCGAGCGCGGAGACCAGTACGAGGAATTCGTCACTGCAGTGCTGAAAAATGAAGGTCTGCCGGCCGACCTGCGCAGCCTCGCGATGATCGAGAGCGGCTATCTTCCCACGGCGCGCAGCCATGCCGGAGCGGTTGGCATCTGGCAGTTCATGGCGGCTACGGCGCGCCATGCAGGTTTGCGCGTAGAAGAAGAAGTAGACGAACGGATGGATCCGGTGCGATCGACCCGTGCCGCCGCCCGCCACCTGCGCTGGCTTCACCGTAGTCTCGGTGACTGGGCGCTGGCCGCGGCGGCCTACAACGCCGGGAGCGGGCGCATCTCTCGCGGAATGGAAGCCACCGGCGCGAAGAGCTTCTGGGAGCTCGCGGTATGGGGCGACCTTGCGGATGAGACCAAACACTATGTGCCGCGCCTCTACGCCATGACCATCATCGCGAAGGACCGCCAGCGCTTCGGGCTGCCCGGCCCGGCCGCGGAAGTAAAGGCGTTTGCTTTCGACAGCATCGAGGTAGACCTGGCGACCCCGCTGAGTCTGCTGGCGGCTTCGGGCGGAGTTGCGCTCTCGCAACTGAGCGAGTTGAACCCCCATCTCATCGCGGGCCGTACCCCGGAAGGCCGGTACTGGGTCTGGACTCCGCGAGGCACTGGCGAAACGATGCAGGCGGCGTTCTCCGCTTCTGCCTTCCGTGCGGGCGGCGGGATGAAGAGCTACCGGGTGCGCAAGGGAGATCACGCCGCCAGGCTGGCCGAGCGCGGCGGGGTGAACGTCGGAGATATTCTTGACCTCAACCCCGGCATCGACTGGGACAACCTGAAGTCAGGTCAGAAGCTGGCCCTGCCCGCAGCCGCTGTGGCGCGGCTCGCCGCGGCGGCGGAAGAGCAGCCCGCCAGGCGAAAGGCAGAGCAGGTGATTGCCGCCGAGGGAGAGCGGCGGCCAGCCGCCGCTACCCACACCGTTCGCAACGGCGAAACGCTTTGGGAAATCGCACGCCGCTACCGGGTGGGGGTCGAATCGCTGCAACGTGAAAACGAACTGACCGGCTCGAAGATTCTGCCGGGGCAGACCCTCAAGCTTCCTGGCGGCACGCCCGCAGAGGCCGCCGCGCCCGCCACCCAATACACAGTGAAGAGCGGCGACACTCTGTGGGGAATTGCGCGGACGCATGGTTGCAGTGTGGCCGCGCTGCGCGAGCAGAACGGCTTGGGCAGCGTGGCCATCCGGCCGGGACAACGGTTGACGATTCCCGTAGCAACGAACTGAAGCTGAAGCTGGTCAACGGTTCTTAGACCTGCTACCTTGTTCCGCGGCGAACCCTTGCCTTGCGCCGCGGAATATCTTCGCCCGGCGGGGCCTTCCTAATACAGCCAGATGCAAGAGAGCACCCCAGACGCCTCAGGTGACAACCGCGGCGGGGACCGGCGGGAGCAGGACCGGCGCCGTACCGACCGTAGAAGCCCCGCGCCCGTGTGGCGCCGGCCTTGGGCGCTGATTGCCTACGGCGTGCTCGGTGCGTTGCTTTTGGTCCTTTTGTTCAACGGCCTCGGCGACGACCCCCCGGCCCCAGACCCGGCTGAGATTTCAGCGGTGCGTCGTCCCGTCGCCGCTCCAAGTCCGGGCGACGCTGCCCCAGCAGGCGCTGTTGACGACGGCCTGCGGGCCGCGGACATCGAGCGGCTAATCGCGGAGGGTGAAACGGCCACCGGGCGCCGCGTGCGGGTTCAGCTTTTCTGTGACGCCATCAATTCGGTCGCCCTGCGAGAGGTAGACAACATCCGCGCCTCCGTAGCCGCGCTTTCGGACGCTGAAGGCCGCGTACCCGCGGCAGAGTGCAAGTGGGGCGCATCGGGCGCGGACGTTCGCCGCGGCGACCTGCTGCTGCTGGTCCCGCCCGGGCTCGCCGAACGCTTCGCTTCCGCACCACTGACCGAGGACGGCTTCGTTTCCCGCCGCCGCATCGAAGGCGTCATCGAATGGATCGGGCGGTCGGAAGCTCTCTCGCTCCGCACCGTCGGCATTCTCGGCAGCCTCTCGGGTTGATGGCTGTGCGGATGAAATGGTTTCTCGCCGTGGCGGTGCCGGTGCTGGCGTTTGCTGGTGCAAGCGGTTGCGCGCACTCGCAGGAGTACACGCCGCCAGACGCGGCGCTGGTCGAGCGCGCGCGCGAGCTCCAGCGGCAGGCCCCGCTGGTAGATGGCCACAACGATCTGCCGTGGGAAATTCGCGGCAAGGCCGCGGGCGATCTCAACCGCATGGACCCGCGCGGGCCGCTGCCGGAGCAGCACACGGACATTCCGCGACTGCAGGCGGGGCAGGTTGGCGGCGTATTCTGGGCAGCCTATGTCCCGGTGAGCGCCATCGGCAACGGCGCCGCGCGCTTCGCGCTCGAGCAGATCGACCTGATCCACCGCATGGTTGCGGAGTCGCCGGAGCTGGTGTTCGCCGGCACCGCGGACGAAATCGAACGGGCTCACCGCGCCGGCAAGGTTGCTTCGCTGATCGGCATCGAAGGCGGGCACGCCATCGAAAACTCGCTGGGTGCGCTGCGCCAGTTTTACGATCTCGGCACCCGCTACATGACGTTGACGCACGCCAACACCCTAGATTGGGCGGATGCGGCTACCGACTCCGCGCGCCACGGGGGCCTGTCTCCCTTTGGCGAGGAGGTGGTTCGCGAGATGAACCGCCTGGGGATGCTGGTCGACCTTTCGCACGTCTCCGATGAAACGATGGCAGATGCAATCCGCATCTCGGAGGCACCGGTCATCTTCAGCCACTCGTCGGCCAGGGCTTTAGCCGATCACCCGCGCAACGTGCCGGATGACGTGCTGCGCCTCCTCCCGGAGAATGGCGGTCTGGTGATGGTAAACTTCTATTCTGGCTTCACCGAACCTGCTGCCGCGGCCCAGATGCGGTCAATGTTCGACGTGCAACGCCGCTTCCGCGAGCAGTTTTCCGGTGACGAGGCAGCCGCCGCGCGTGCGTACGACGAGTGGCGCGCGGCCAACCCGGTGCCGCGCGGCACCATTGCGACGCTGGCGGACCACATCGACCACATCGTGCAGACCGCGGGGATCGATCACGTCGGCCTCGGGTCGGACTTCGACGGGGTAACCACCTTGCCGGAGGGTATGGAAGACGTCTCCCGCTTTCCCTATCTAGGCGCCGAACTTCTGCGCCGCGGCTACACGGACGAGCAGGTCAAAAAAGTGCTGGGGATGAATCTGCTGCGGGTCATGCGAGCCGCGGAACGTACCGCCGCCCGGCTGCAGCGCGAGCGCCCGCCTTCCACAGCCACCATCGGACCGGGGGAAAGTGGCTGAGCGTGCGGCGCGACAATCAACAAAACGAGGCGAACCGAAGATGATTCATCGGCTCCCCTTAGTTTTTGCCCGCACCCGGACCGGCCCTGCGGGGAGTTACCCAGCGCCCGCCGTTAGCTGCCCGGCACCAGCGGTGCCGGGGGCCGCGAAAGGCGGTCGTTGGGCAAGCTGCGCGCGTCTTCCGATGCCAATGATAGCCGCCGGTGCAGCTCAGCCTCGCTCATGTTCCGAATCGCCAACCCGGCGGCTGCCGCGCTGTTGAAGGTAACCTGCGTCAACAGCGGATCCCCGCCGCCGTGCGCCGCCTGAAAGGCGAGCCGCGCACCCCGCCGCACGTGAGCAACCGGCGTGGGTATGGCAATGACCATCCAGACATTGCCATGGGAGTCGCGTAGTTCACGCATAGATCGCAAGAGCCACGAGGAGAAAGGCGTACGGGGCGAAGACTACTACTTCGACTCCGTTTTCTGCTGGCCAGCAGCCTCAGCTTGACCCTTGCTGCCGCTGTCTCCCGCGGTTTCGGGTGCGGCTTCACCCTCGCTCCCAGTGCCGGTCCCCTCCTCCTTGCCCTCCTCTGCAACTACCGCGAAAAGGGGGCTGACATCGCGCCAGAGCTCCTCTACCGTACGCCGCAGATCGCGGATCTGCGCTTCCTCCGGCCGGTCTTGAAGGTGGTAGCGGGCCGCGCTCAGTGCGCTGTACGCCCGCCACAGCGCCGCCGAGGCGGGAGTCTGTTCGTGCGAGCGGCGCTTCTCGCCACGCAGGCGGGCCACGGCCCAATCCGTCATTTCGGGGTCTACCTGAAGCACATCGCCGTTATCGGTTTCAGACTCGACCAGCCCCTTCAACTTTTTGACGAAGTTCTTCGGCAAACCCGCGACCACGTAGAGCGTGAGGTCCGAGCGCTGTAGCATTTCATTTGCCATTCAGCCTCCGCAGAGTCAGGAAAAGTGTGTAATCTCAGTTGCGGCGCAAGGCGGCGAGCAGAGGCTCGCCGATCGCCTCGACTTGCCACTCCCGCACCTCCGGCACCGCTGCGAGTTCCGCCGGCGTTCCCGGGTTCTGGCGCGCTACCTCATCCAGTACGGCGCGCGAGATGAGAAAACCGGGGTCCAGATCCAACTCCGTAGCCTGCCGGTTCCTTACGTTGCGCAACCGCTCCGACCGTGCTTCCACCTCGGGGTCCCGCTCCCAACGCTTGGATGGGGGGAAGCGCGGCAGTTCGCTTTCCGGCACATCCAACCCGCGCCGGACCGCCGCGCCCAGCGCATCTCCGTAGCGACGGGTAATGGCCGGAGAAACGCCCTTGATTTTGCCGAGCGCTTGCTCGTCGCGCGGAGCGCGTACCGCCATCTCGAGCAATGCCTGATTCGAGATGATGCGGAAGGTGGACTGGTCTCGCTCCTCCCCGACTCCTTCGCGCCAGCCGTGGAGTTCCCGCAGAATCGCCAAGCCCCGCGGTGGCAAATCTCGCGCCCCCTTCATTCGCATGAAGGCCTCGGCGCCATCGGCCGGCTCGGTCCAGCGGGTTTCTTCCCTGCGGCGAAACTCTTCTTCCGCCCAGGCCAGACGGCCGCGCTCTTCCAACTGCCCGCGCAGCCGGTCCCGAAGCTCGGGCAGGTACGCGGTATCCATCGCCGCATAGTCTTTCATGTCGTCGCTGAGCGGCCGGGCGCCCCAATCCGCACGCTGAAAAGCCTTGGGCAGGTTGATGCCTAGAAACTTGTCCGCCAGCGAACCGAGGCCCAGCGAGCGCACCCCTAGGAAGGCCGCGGCGATCTGCGTATCGAACAGCCCCTCGACGCGCAGACCGGCATCTCGGTCCAAGATCCTGAGATCGTAGTCCGCATCGTGGAAGAGCGTCTCTATTGCGCGGTCTTCCAGCAGCCGCGCCAGCGGCGACAGATCCTCGATTGCCAGCGGGTCGATCAAAAAATTCTGGTCGCGCGAGGAAAGCTGGATCAGGCTCAGCCGGTCCAGGTAACGATGGTACCCCGCCGCCTCGGTATCTACGGCGATCAGCGGCAGGGTCTGCAACGCGGCGACTGTACCGCCGAGTGCTTCCGGAGTGTCTATGTACTCGTAGTTCATCTTCGCCAACGCAGCGGCCGGTTGCATGGGCGGGCGAGATCGGGTGCAAACCGCCGCGCAAGGGCAATCCAAGGCGGCATTATCGCTCGCGAAGCGCCCAAACGCAAGTGGCGGGGGCGCATGCGCACTTCTCAGCCGCGCCCAAAAGTCGCTTCCGGGCCGAATCTTGCCATCCCCGCCAGCACCCTCTCCGACTTGAACAACCATGGGAACCAACTCCAAGGCGCGGGATCTGGTGGTGCTCGCCCCCAACATCCATACCTTTGCGACATCCGGCCGTGCGGAGGCACTGCTGGTGCGCGACGGGCACATCGTCGCGGCCGGCACGCGCGGCGCGGTGGCCGCGGCGGCGCACAGCGCGGAATGGCTGGATCTCGCCGGCGCCACCCTTACCCCGGGTCTGGTCGACAGCCACATCCATCTCACGGAATGGGCGTTCGCGCGTCTCCGCGCCGGCCTGAACACCTCGACGCCAGAGCAAGCCTTGGAGCGCATCCGCGACACGCAGCCGGAAGCGGGGTGGCTGCGCGGCGGAGGGTGGGACGCGAACCGCTGGGGGCGGTTCCCCACCCGCCAGGAGCTCGATGCCGTCACGGCCGGCCGCCCGGCGGCTTTCGACAGTCACGACCTCCACGCCGTGTGGGTGAACAGCGCAGCGCTCGAGCGGTGCGGCATCGACCGCTCGGCAGCCGACCCGCCGGGTGGCCGCTTGCTGCGAGATGCCGGCGGCGAGCCGACGGGTGTTCTTCTCGAAGATGCGCGGCAGCTCGTCACCCGGACGTTGCCGCAGCCGGAGGGCGAGGAGGTACAGAGGGCGCTGGTAGCCGCGCAGACGGCGCTGCACGCCTTGGGCCTGACCGGCGTTCACTCGGTCGAGCCGGACGGGCTCGCCGACCTCGAGTTGCTCCGTCAGGCAGAGACGCTCGCATTGCGCGTCCTGCAGCACCTCCCGCTGCATCACCTGGATGCGGCGGCCGAAATCGGGCTTCGCAGCGGCTGGCAATCTCCGCGCAGCGGAGCTGCCGCGCCTTGCGTGCGGATCGGGGGCGTGAAAATGTTCCTGGACGGCGCCCTTGGCTCGCGCACCGCATTGCTCCGCGAACCGTACAACGGCGCCGGCGACGACCGCGGCGTATCGACCCTCCCGCCCGAGGAGTTCCGCGAACGGGTCCGAATCGCCGCGTCGGCGGGTCTGGCTTCCACGGTGCACGCCATCGGCGACGCGGCGGTCGAGCTGGCGCTGGAAGTGCTGGGCAGCACCCCGCCGCCCGCGGCCGTGCCGCACCGCATCGAGCATCTGCAGCTCTGTCCGCCGGACTTGTGGGAGCGAGCCGCCCGCTCGGGCGTGACCGCGTCTATGCAGCCGGTCCATCTGCTGACGGACATTCCCGCGGCCGAGCGGCATTGGGGGCACGAACGGTCCCGGGGCGCCTACCCCTTCGCCCCGCTGCTCGAGGGGGGAATGATGCTCGCGTTCGGCTCGGATGCGCCGGTAGAATCTCCCGACCCGCGGCTCGGGCTCTTCGCCGCGGCGCGGCGGGTAGCCTGGGACGGCCCGTACCAGGGTGCGGAATGGTACCCGGAGCACAAGCTCTCTGCGCGCCAGGCGCTCGAGGCGTACGCAGCCGGTCCGGCTGCCGCTGGCGGAGAAGCAGCCCG
>JBBSMO010000067.1:0-9183 GCA_038233155.1 Longimicrobiales bacterium | reverse complement strand
GGACGGAACGCTCTTCGATCTCGAGACGATCGGCGCGCGCGCGCGCGGTCGGCGCGGCGCTGGTGATCGATGGAACGCAGTCCGTGGGCGCACTCCCCTTCGACGTAGCGCGCATTCAGCCAGACGCGCTCGTTTGCGCGGGCTACAAATGGCTGCTCGGGCCCTACGGCATGGGGGCCGCCTACTACGGCCCGCGCTTCGACGGCGGCGTCCCGCTTGAGGAGAACTGGATCGCACGCGCCGGCAGCGATGACTTCAGCGGGCTCGTGGATTACCGCGACGAGTACGCGGCCGGCGCGGTCCGCTACGATGTCGGTGAACGAAGCAACCCAATTCTGCTGCCGATGTTGGCCGCTGCGTTAGAACAGATCCTCGAGTGGCGCCCGGAGCGGATCCAGAATTACTGCCGCCGGCTGCTGCAAGATACCATCAACGAGGCCCGGGAGATGGGGTATATGATCGCGCCGGAAGATTCGCGCGCCGCTCATCTGCTCGGCTTTCGTCTGCCGCCGTCGGTGGAGCTGTCCCGGCTGGCTGCCGCGCTCCGCGAGCGATATGTATCGGTCGCCGTGCGGGGCGATGCCGTCCGCGTTTCACCGCACGTCTACAACAACGAGGCGGACGCCGCCGCGCTGCTCGACGCGCTCCGCGTGGCGCGCTGAGGCTCAGAACTAAAAGCCCGCGCCAAGGCGCAAAGAACGCCAAGGTCAAGATGGTTGTACCGCAGCCACTTTCAGAGATCAGCGTTTAACGGCTTACTGTACCTTCTTTGCGTCTTTGCGTCTTTGCGTCTTTGCGTCTTTGCGTCTTTGCGTTTTGCCGTCGTAGCCAACCCTGGTGGCCAGCGCTACCCCAGCACTGCCGCGCCGCTGCGCCACTCGCGCGATGCATTGAGAAACGAGTTGAACAGCGCCGGCGTGCGCGGGCAACTGTCGGTCAGCATCTCGGGGTGCCACTGCGCACCGACTAGGTAGTCGTCACCCATTCCCTCTATCCCCTCGATCAAGCCGTCGGCGGCCCAAGCGGTCGCGGCCAGGCCCTGTCCTAAGCCGGCAATCGCCTGGTGGTGCATGCTGTTCACCTCGAGGTCGGTCCCCCGGAAGATGTCGTGCAGCCGCGATGCGGGCTGAATCGTCACCGGGTGCGCGCGATAGTCGCGCTCATATCCCTGAGTAGGGAAGTAGTCGTGTTTGATGGCTTCCGGAATTCCGGCCGCGATGTCCTGCACCAAGGTTCCCCCGCGCGCCACGTTGATCACCTGCATGCCGCGGCAGACGCCGAGCACCGGCTTGGCGTCTTCCATCGCCCAGCGCACCATGAGCAGCTCGGTCCAGTCCCGCGGCGGGTCGATGTTGCCGCAGCGCTCCGTGCGCTCCTCGCCGTAGCTGTGCGGGTCCACATCTACACCCCCCGCCAGGAACAGCCCGTCCAGAGTGTCGTAGATGGCGCGAATCGCCTCCTCCTCGCCCTCGAGCAGGGGGATCATCACTGGCGCGCCGCCCAGCGTCGTGATCGCGCGGTAATAGCGCTGGTTCATGACCCACGAGTTCGGCAGCGACTCGGGAATGCCATCTATCGACTGCAGCGTCTGCGTAGGCACGCCAATGATGGGGCGTGAGCTCATGTTCATCACATCATAAAGAAAAACGCGTCGGCGGCGCACGGTCACTGCCAGGCCGTTGGTGATCCGGCAGCCTTGGAAAATAACCTCAGCCGAGGCCGCTCGGTACTGCCACCTTTTCCGGCGATACGCCTTCCCGCGTTTCCTCGATCAGTTGGTCCACCACTGCCGCATACTCGCCGGTGCGTTCGTAGGTCGCAAGCTGGCGGTCTGCGCTCGAACCCTCCTCGAGAATGCGGTACGCGTACTCGATTTCCCTGCGGCTGCCGAGTTCGTCCACCACATCGGAGATGAACCAGTCCAGCAGCTCGCGGATCAGCTCGCGCGCCGGGCGCTCGCGCCTGGTTCCGAAATCCACCAGCTTGCCGTTCAAGCCGTAGCGCACTGCCCGCCACTTGTTCTCCTCGATCAGGTCCGCCGAGTAGACGCGGAAGGTGGTGTTCTCCTGCCGCATCTTCCACAACTTCGCGATGATCGCCTGGAGAATCGCGGCGAGGCAGACCGCTTCATCTACGCGGGTGCAGATGTCTAAAAAGCGGAACTCGAGCGTGGGGAACTTGTGATGCGGCCGCGCGTCCCAGTAGATCTTGGATGCGTCGGGAATGCAGCCCGTCTCGACCAACTGATCGTGCAGCGTCTGGTAATCTCCCCACGAGCGCATGATGCGCGGCACCCCCGTGCGCGGGAAGTTGCGGAAGACCACGCTGCGATACGATTTGAGCCCCGTGTTGCGCCCCATCCAAAAGGGTGAACTCGATGACAGACAAAGCAGGTGCGGCATGAAGTAGCGCGACACATTCATCGCGTCTATCAGAAACTCTTTGTCCTCGATGCCGATGTGGATGTGCGTGCCGAAGATCAGCAGTTGCTGCGCCAGGTCCTGCATGTCCTGCTTCACGCCGATGTAGCGCTCGAGCGGGGTAATCTCCTGCGTCAGCCATGAAGAAAACGGGTGCGTCCCCGCCGCCGCCACCCTCAAGTCTTTGCGGCCGGCCAGATTGATGACCAGCCCCCGCAGCCGCTTCAGCTCGCTGCACGCTTGGCCGGGCGTTTCGCAGACCTGCGTGCCGATCTCGACCATCGACTGGTGCAGCTCGGGCTTGATCTCTCCGAGTATGACATGGTCCTCTTCGAGAATTTCGGTGATGTACGAACGCAGCTCCCGCGTGTGCGGGTCGATGATCTGGTACTCCTCCTCGATCCCGATCGTCAGAGATGGCGGCTTCATAGAACCCCGGATTTTAGATTTCGGATTTTAGATTCTGGATTCTGGATTTCGGGATCACTCACGCCGCCGGTTCCGGCGCCGTACCTCAACATCCATCCCCGAATCAATCCACAATTCATCGTTTCTTTTTCCTATCGCCGTTCTACGAGGAAAGTGGCCAGGCTGGAGCCGCCGCCGGCGGTCACATTCACGAGAGATGCGGTTGAAAGGCGGGTCATGCAACCGTCCATGTAGCTGCCATGGAAGATGAAGGGCGCCGTGTCGGTGATGCGGTCGATGAACTGCACCTTGCCCCCGGCCATGCTCGGGTACGGCTCGGTGGGCAATTCGATGCGCTCTTGCACGATGTACGGCTGCTCGAGCGCGGTTCGGAGGGCTGCATCCCATCCGCTCTCGTCCGTCTCCCAACCCAACACGATGCCGGTGCCGCCGTAGTCGTCATTCGGCTTGAGCACCAGCCGTGCCCGGTTCGCCTGGAGGTGGGGGATCAGGTCGACTGTCTCCCCGTTGTGCCGCGTGTGGCCCTCGGAGACAATGCGCGTCCACGGGATATGCGCTCTGATCGCATCGAGTTGCTCGCGAGTGAACAGCTCCTGATTGCCTTCATCGGACAACACCGCCAGGCTCGCCTTCTTGTGCAGGATCTTGCAGCGGAAGGGGTTGACCATACACACCGCGCCATCGCGCACGGCTCTCACTACGGGCCCGTCCAGGCCGCCGCGTTCGATCAGCTCGCTGATCAGCACCCGCTTGTAGATCAGGGTGATGTGGAAATCGCCGGCCATCAGCTTCCCGTCGCGGTACTCGACCTCGCGCGGGTCCGCGATGGTGCACTCGACGCCCTGCGACTGGAAGTAGTCTACCGAAACCAGGAATTCGCTGTAGGTCGGCACCTCCTTCCAGTCCAGGATGCCGATGCGCGGCGCCTCGCGGCGGCCGGCCCACTTCTGGTACGCGTCCGTCAGGGCGTGCAGCACATGGTGGCGCGCGGGCAGCGTGCGCACCTGAAAACGGCGCAGAAACTCCCGCATCACCGGCAGCCCTAGGAAGACGTACGAGAGCAGATCGCCGTACGCCGCGCCCGCGGGGGTCTCCGCGTTGTACTCGGTGAACTTGAGCCCGCCCTTCTCGGCGACGAAAAACGCATCCAGCCTCGATACCGGACTCGGGTCGTCGAAGCCGGGGTCCTCCCGCACCAGCTCTTCTTCCCATTCGAGCAGCCCGAACTGCGAGCGAAACTCGGGGCTTTCAATGGCTGCCCGGTACGCCCGGTCAAAGGCACCCAGCAGCGTCTCGATGCGCGTTTGCAGAAACCGGTACTGCTCGGGCGTCAGGAAGCGCGGCCGCAGCACCGTGCACAGCGGCCGGTCACCAAAATAAAGCCCTCGCTCGCGCAACTGCTCGTCCATCTGCTGCTGCGACTCGCCGGCAATCTCGTCGGTCAGCAGCGCGTGATACGTATCTATCGCCTCGAGCAGCGGCATACGCTCAGAACCTCGCCGGGCGTGTCTTGGAGGCGTCGGCGCGCAGGTCAGCCTCCGCGGCCGGGACGGGCGGGATCGCGGGCTTGCCGCCGGCGGTGAACAACGCGTCCCACTTCAGCTCGAAGTGCTGGGGCCGCGGTGACTTCGCGCGCGAAATGGCCAGATCCGCCATCGCATTCACCACCCACTGGAAGTAGTGCGGCGTCAGCGAGTTGATGTCCATGTCGGGCGCGGGGTTCATGAAGTCGATGGCGTACGGAATCCCGTCGCGCACCGCCCACTCCATCGAGTTCATGTCATAGCCCAGCGCCTGGACGAGCTTTCTCGAGTCCTCCACTATGCGCCGTCCTAATGCGGGGCTGAGATGGTCGTGCTCGACATGGTACTTCTTCTCCCGGGGATCGTACTTCATCGGCAGGATTTCCTCCCGCCCGATGCACAGGCAGCGGATGAACTGCTCCCACTCGATAAACTCCTGCACGATCATCGTCAGCAGCCCCGAATGGTCATAGTGGTGCAGCAGCTCCGCGAGCGTGTGGCAAACGTACACGTCCTTCCA
The DNA here is from genome assembly GCA_038233155.1 of Longimicrobiales bacterium. GTDB lineage: Bacteria > Gemmatimonadota > Gemmatimonadetes > Longimicrobiales > Longimicrobiaceae > JBBSMO01. The sequence continues at coordinate 4,291 of JBBSMO010000067.1, read as the reverse complement.
CCCGCCGCCGTGCGCATCTTTCAAGATGCAGGGCAGTCCCACATGATCGATCACCGCCTGCCAGTCCAGCGGGTAAGCGAGGTTGCGCAGGCTCTCGTCGTGCTTGATGCCGGGCAGGTACTCCTTGTGCGGCAGCACCATGGTCTTCGGGCTCGCAATTCCCAGCTTGGTTGCGAGTGTAGCGCCGAAGAACTTGTCGTCCGCCGTCCACATGAAGGGGTTGTTGATCACCGTGCAGCCCTGGAGCACCGCATGCTTCAGGTAGGTGCGATAGAACGGCACCTCGTGGGAGATGCGGTCGATGATCACGGAATATTCGCACGGGTCGTCCATCGCCGGCGCCTCCAGCTTCACGTACTCCGCCGTCACCCCCTCGTCACGCCTGTGGATCTCCTCCATGAAGGCCGGCGGCCACGACCACTCGCGCCCCACGATCAATCCCACTTTCTGCGTCATTCGAACCTCCCCCCGTTTGGATTTTAATTTTGCATTTTGAATTTTTCAATTGTGGATTGGAACCGGAGGCCGCAGCAGCTCAGCAACCTCCGATGCGGCGCCGTCATTCCGCATTCCGCATTCCGCATTCCGCAATCGAATCAGTCACTGCCGCCAATGTACTGCGCGATCATCCGCGTCCACCATGGCCAGTCGTGCGCCCAGCCGTCCCAGATGCGCAGGGCGTTGCCGATGCCCTTACCCCAGAGCGCGCCGGACATATAGCGGTTGTTCTCGACGAATGCATCCTCCGCGCCGGTAGCGAGGATGATGTCCATCCGCTGCAATGCCGCGATTCGGGCGCTGTCGTGTTCGTGCGAGATGAAGTGCGCCGGATTGTTGCGGAAGATGCTCTCATGATAGAAGCCGCCGCCGAAACGCGTTACGTCGTACAACCCGCTCAACCCGATCATGCGATGGAAGCGGTGCGGGTTGCGGAAGGCGATGTTCGCCGCATGATAGGCGCCAAAGCTCGCGCCGGTAGCCATCAGAAACGGGTTCGGGTTCTTGGCCTGGCTGAGCGGCAGCACCTCATCCAGCAGGTAGCGCTCGTATTCCTCGTGCCGCCGCGCGCGGTCTGCCGGGTGCTTCCATTCGGCGTACCAGCTCTCCGCATCTACACTGTCCACGCAAAAGAGCTGCACCCACCCCTGCCGCAGATGCTCGCCGAGCGCCGCCACCATCCCCCGGTCTTCCCACTCGAAGAACCGCCCCTGCGAGGTCGGAAACACCAGCACCCTCGCGCCCGCATGCCCGAAGACCAACAGATCCATCTCCCGCCCCAGTGACGGGCTGTGCCAACGATGATGTTCACGATTCCACACAGGCAGGCTTAGGTTGCGGGTTACAGGTTACAGGTTACAGGTTACAGGTTACAGCCGCGGGGGCACTGCTGAACACCCTTGTTTGTCATCCTGAGCGCAGCCGAAGGATCTTCGCCCCGCACAGGAGATCCGTTCGGCAGGCGCTTCGGTCCCAAGCTTCTCGCTGACTCAGCGTCAGGCGTCTGCGCTGCCAATGGAGATCCCTTCGGCTGGGTCAGGGCAGGCTGTTCGTCGCTGCGTTCCTCAGGATGACATCTCCCTCCCGCCCTGGTCACTGGTCACTGGTCAATTTTATTCTTCCTCATACGCCAGCCGCTCCTCGCGCTCGAGCACCCGCTGGAACGCGGCGTCCCAGCCGATCCGCTCGTGCATGGCCGCGGCCTGCGCCTCGATCCACACTTGGTGGAGGAGGACTTCGGTGATGCGAACCGACAGACCCTCTCGCATGCGGCGCAGCTCTGCCGCGCGGCGCGCGACGGGCAGCAGATCGGGCGGGATATCAGCCTCGTCTTCCGGCGGCAGTTCCGTGCCCGTATCCGGCTGCAGGAGCGTAGCGGAAGCGGGTGCCCGGCGGCTGCGGGGCGGCACCATCCGCGGCTCGATCGCGATGCGCACTGCAAGGCTGCCGGGGCCGAACGGCTGCCACCATTCGATCAGGCGGCCCTCGAGGTGCCGCAGCAGCGACTCGACTGCCCGGCGCACCGGACCGCCGGTGTGCCCCGGCCGAACTCCGCGCTCTACGATCAGCAGCAGATCCGAGCCGGGCTCCTCGTGCGCGAAACCCTGAATCCACCGCAGGGCGCGATCCCGCGCGGCGCGGGGGCCTTCGCCGTGCAGGTCCAACCGGCGCAATGCAGGATAATGGCGCTCCTCGTACTCTCGCGAAAGATCGGTCAGCTTCGCCATGGTGGTACCTGGGAACGCAGATTGCACTTGCGGCTCGAATCCAATCGCGCGGCGGAGCGCATCTCCCATCCGCCCAACCCGCAGCCCGAGGATGAGATCATGCCACGCTACAATCGTTCCTACGACTATGGCCTCCGCGGCTACAATCAGGCCAACCGGTTCAGGGGCCGGGGCAGCGCGGCGCGCGGCTACGACCAGCCGGACTACGGCCGCGGCCGGCCGCTCCCGAACCGGGTGACGGCAAGGTACAACATGGACTATGTCACAGGGAACCGCGGCGAGCGCTACCCGACCAACCCGAACACCTTCACCGGCGACCGCGAAGACCGGGTCGGGGACCTCCGCTACTTCCGTACTCCCTATACCACCATCGGCGGGACGCGCACCTACCGCGGCGCCAGCGAGCCGTTCGGCTACGATCGCGACTACTTCTCGTACGACCGCAACTTCTTCCGCGGCGGCTGAGGCGGTACAAAAACCTTGCGCTCTCCCTCTGTCATTCTGAGGGAGCCTGCGACCGAAGAATCCCCCGCCGCCGCACGGAAGCAGCGTTCAGAAGCGGTAATGGACGTAGAAACGGGCGGCGGCTCCCGCCCCGCGGTTTAGAGCGGGCGCGACGCGCACCGCCACTCCGCCCCCTTCCCCGCCGGGGGCTTTGTCGCCCGGCAGCCGGAGCAGCTCCCACGCGCCAACCGCGGCCGAGAGCGCTCCCAGCCCGGCGTTTACCGCGCCGACCACCGCCGCATCGCCGGTATCATCCAGCTTGCTAGCACCCAAAGCCACCCCTGTAACCCCGGCAGCAATGCCGAGCAGAGCAGGCCAGCGGCGTTCGGGACCAGCGAGGTTCAGCGCCAGGGCGGCACCCGAGAGGGAACCGCTCAACACGCTCGCGATTGCGTAGCCGCTGCCTATGGCGTCGTCCGCCTCTATGTGCGGCGGCTCCCAACCATAGGTTGGTTGGATACGCGCGGCTTCCTCTAGGGAGAGGCCGGCACTCTCGAGCCAGCTGGCCAGCCCGGCGTCGCCGGCGAGCTCCGGCACTGTCGCCAGGTTACGCGTCGCCGCGATGCGGCGCGCCAGCTCCGGGTGCCCCGAGCGCGCGATCAGGTAGCCGACGGCGCAGTGGGTGCCGTGCTCGTCGATAAATACCGGCACGCGCTCGCCAGGCACATGGTGGTTGTGCGGGAAGACTCCACCTTCGCGGTACTCGCGCAACACACGGATGTGGCGGCTGCGCGCCTCTCGCTGCGACGGTGAAAGATGGGAAACGTCGCGGGCCAGCAGCTCGAGCTCGACCGCCGCTAGGTGGCGTGGGATACGCTCGCCGTCGTATTCCGGGCGCGGCATCGCTTCGATCTCGCGCGCCCTCAGAGAGATGAGTCCCGCCGCAACCAGCAGGATCGTCACCGCAACCGACAGCATCACACGAATCACTCTCATGCCTCTCCTCGGGCGCTGGGAATCTCGAGCCGGTGTCGCCGGCGGGTCTATTGTTTCAACGCTTCAGGTACGAAACTTCTGACACGGGCGCGGCAACTTGCGTGGTGGCCAGATCTTTTCAACCCCTGCAGCCGCACGGTCTCCTCCTCCGACCTCCGGGTTTCCGCGACATGATTCTTCAAGGCTACTTCATCATCGGGTGGGTCATCCGGCTGGTGATGATCCCCATAGTCGCGCGCCGGCACGACCCCGAAGTGGCGATGGCGTGGCTCGCGCCCATCTTTCTCTTTCCGATCATCGGCTCGGTGCTGTACTTCTGGCTCGGGCAGTTCGGGTTGAACCGGAATGAGGAACGGCACCGGCACGTGCGCGAAGTGGTCGAAACGGATGACCGGGTACGCGACCAGGAGGCGCACGAGATCCGGTTCGCGGCAGCGCCCGAGCACCGGGATCTGGTGCGGCTGGCTGAGAAGCTTTCTACCAAGGACCTCGGCGGCTTCCCCATACTAGGCGGCAATTCGGTACAGGTCCTGGACGAGCCGGGGCAGGCAGTGGACCGTCTGATCGGCGACCTAGACGCGGCGGAGAATCACGCTCACCTGCTATTCTTCCAGTTCATTCCCGAT
>JBBSMO010000066.1:0-9199 GCA_038233155.1 Longimicrobiales bacterium | reverse complement strand
TGGAAAAAGGTCACCCGCGCCTCTCCCGCCACAGCGCGCGCCAGCAGCGTTTTGCCGGTACCGGGCGGCCCGACGAGCAGCACGCCCTTGGGGATCTTGGCGCCCAGCGCGGCGAACTTGTCAGGGGTCTTCAGGAAATCTACGATTTCGATCAGTTCTTGCTTGGCTTCATCCACCCCGGCAACATCATCGAAGCCGACGCCGGTGCCCTCCTCGCCTACGATGCGCGCGCGGCTCTTGCCCACGGTGAGCACGCCCTGCGTCGGGTTCATCCGCTTCAACATCCACAGCCAAAACAGCAGGATGATACCGAGCGGCAGCAGCCAGCCGAGCGCTTGCGCCAGCACCCCTTGTGTGGTACCCTCAAAGGGGATATCGCGCGCTTCTAAGAGGGGGATCAGCTCGTCGTCTACTATCCCCTCTCGAATGGCCGTCCACCTGCGGATTTCGCCCGCCTCGCGCACCGAATCCGAAGGAATCGCGGTGATCACGGTGGCACCCAGGGTGAGCGAATCTACCTGGCCGGCCGCAATGCGCTGTTTGAGTTCGCTGTAGGGGATTTCGGCGCTGCCCTGCCGGTTGACGTAGGATTGGAAGGCGAGCAGCAGCAGAAAAGCTAGAAAGAAGTACCCAAGGGAGAAGCGGGTCTTCCGGTCGTTCATCGGGCTCTTCGGGCCACCGCTATTGCGCCGGCCGCCGGGGCCGCTCCGCTTGTCTCGCGAGAACTTTCGGCCGTCTTTGGGGAAGGGAGGGAAAGCAGCCATGCCAAAGCCGGGGCGCAAGACTTGGACCATGCACACACCTCTGCGACTGCCTGACGGACGCTGTCCGGACGCCTTGTGGCGCGGGTGTCTCGTGTTGCTGCTCGCTCTCGCGATCAGCGCCTCGGGCGCCCCGGCGCAGGTGGTGACCGGCACCTTCTCCGAACAAGGCTCGGCCGAGCCTGTGGCGGGCGCCGTGGTAGTTCTGCTGGACGAAACCGGCGCCGTGCTGCGGAGCACCCTCACCGACCCGGCGGGCAGCTTCTATCTACAGGCGGCGGGACCCGGCGGGTTCCGCCTTCGCGGCGAACGCATCGGCTATGCGAGCGCCTATTCACCGATCCTCGCCATAGCCGGCGGAGAAACCCGCGAGTATCACCTCGTAGCGCCTGCCACAGCCATCAAGTTCGAAGGGATCACAGCCAACGCGAGCCGGAGAGACCGAGGCTGCCAAGTGCGGCCGCGGGAAGGATTGCAGATTTCCACGCTTTGGGAGGAAGCGCGTAAAGCGTTGCACGCGGCCTCGGTAGCAAACAGGCAGGAAGCTCTGCAATTCCGCGTTGCATTGTACGAGCGGACCTTGAACGCCCGCAGCCTCACGATTGAAGAAGAAACCCGCCGAACGCGATCCGGGTTCGCCGCGCATCCGTTCGCTACCCGGCTATCTACCGGACAACTCTCCGCGGGCGGCTACGTGCAGGCGCTTGGCGACGACATTATTTTTCATGCGCCGGATGCGGACGTGCTGCTCTCGGAACAATTCCTGGACGACCATTGCCTCTCCGTTCGCGACCCGGCACCGGGCGACGAGGGCGACCGGATCGGCGTCGCTTTCCAGCCGCTAGACAGCCGCCGGGTGACCGATGTGCAGGGCGTCCTCTGGCTGAACAGAATGACTGCCGAGCTGGAGGCGCTCGAGTTCCAGTATACCCGCCTCCCCTGGTCCATTCCGGCAGAGAAGCTGGGGGGCCGGGTGGAGTTCGAACGGTTGCCGAATGGAATGTGGATCGTGCGCCGGTGGTGGATTCGCATGCCGCAGGTGCGTGTCACCGCCCGCGAAGAGAGCCGCCTCCCCGGCGGCAAGCTCGGGTACCGCCAGGAATCGCTAACGGGCATCAAAGAAGAGGGCGGCGAGGTGACGGATGTAACCAGCCGCCGCGACCGGCTCTACGCAACGGCTGGTGCCACCCTGTCCGGGCTGGTTTGGGACAGCACGCGCGCCGCGCCATTGGCGGGTGCCGCCGTTTACCTGTCGGGTACCCAGCACACCGCGAATAGCGATGAGCGGGGCCGCTTTACCCTCCGCGATCTCCCCGCGGGCAGCTACACTCTGGGCTTCATGCACCCCCGGCTTGCCGAGCTGAACGTGCTGCCGGCGCCGCGGCAGGTTTCGATTGCGGCCGCAACCTCTGGTGATGTGCTGCTCGCGATTCCCGCCATCGGCGAACTTGCGGCGGCAGAGCCGCCAGCCGGGGCGGCGCAGGAGCCGGGCGGGGAGCGCAGCAAAGCGGGCTCGGTTCGCGTCGTGTCTCGCGAAGCCGGCGCGGGCGCAGGGTGCGTAACGGGGCAGATCGTCGATCCCGACGGCAACCCGCTGCACGGAGCGCGGGTGCGGTTGGCCGGTAAAACCGCCGGCTCGGTAGCCGACGCGGCCGGTACGTTCCGCATCGAAAACCTCGCCCCGGGAACGCACATCGTGGAGGTTCAACGGATCGGGTTCTCGCCGGAGACGCTCCGGGTTCAGCTTGGCGAGGGAGAGACCGTGCGCGTAGCGGTAGCGCTCGCGGTGGAGCCGGTAGAGCTCGACGGGGTCCTTGCATTAGGCGAGGGCCTCCCCGCACGAAGTCACCAAGTTGACGGCTTCTACGAGAGGCGTGAGCGGGGCCTTGGCCGGTATCTGGTTCGCGAGGAGCTGGATCGCTTCGGTTCTTCCCGGCTGTCAGACGCCTTGCGCTCGGTTCCCTGGCTGCACTTCTTTTGCAACGGCCTGCGGTGCGTGGTTCGCATCGGCAACGGGCAAAGACTTTCGGCGCCCTCGTTTCGTGCGGACGCCGGCGGCGGCAACAGTGTGATTCGAGGGCCAGCCGCAACCGGTTCATCGGGTGGTGCGGCCGGGCCCCCTCCAGCAGACGCTTCGCCTTCAGTTGGCGATTGGAAGGAGAATGCCGAAAAGACGTCTGGAGTCACCCTGGACTGCCCGGTACAGTACTTCGTCAACGGCAGTCCATTCAGCCAAGACTTCATGGACCTCGATCATTTCAGGGCGCACGAGGTCGAGGGCATCGAGATCTACAGACCGGGCCTCGTGCCGGTCCAATTCACGCGTGGCAAGAACGCCGGTTGCGGGGTTATCGTCATTTGGACTCGCTAAGCGGCGGAAAGGCCGGGCCAATGATCACTGCCATTGCTCTTCTCGTGCGGCGGCCAAGTGGGGCCTTCGGCTTACGGGGGTGGCAGCCGTGCTCCGCTTGCGGTCTTCTTCTGCTCGGAACGCTGTTGTCCTGCACGGTCACAGCCCCGATCACAGCGCAGCAGACACCCTCGACACTGATTCTTTCCGTATTTGATGCGGCCACGTACCGGCCGCTGCCGGGCGCCCAGGTGACGCTGTCGCCTTCTCGAGCCGGCGGAGTGACGGATGCCGCCGGCGCTCTGCGGATTGCCGGTCTGGCGCCGGGCGCGTATACAGTACGCGTGCGATTCCTCGGCTACCGGGGCGTGGAGCAGGAGATCTCGCTGGGTGCCGGCGCCGCACTCGAACGCCAGATCTTTCTCGAGGTGGCTCCGGTCGAGTTGGCGGAGGTCCGCGTGGAAACGCGCGCGCGCCGCATCATTCCCGGGGCGATGCAGGAATTCGAAACCCGCAGGGAACGCGGAATCGGGCGCTTCATCACCCGGGCCGACATCGACCGGCAGCGGCCGCGCCAGTTTAGCGACCTGATGCGGCTGATTCCCGGGATGCGCCTGTCCTGTCACGCGATAGGATCCGGGTGCAGGCTCGGTGTGAACTCGGCACCTGAATCCCAATCACCGGAGCGGGATCATCTCCAAGGGAGCAACGCCACCGTCAACGCCTCATGCCCCATCCAATACTATGTGGACGGGGTGTACCAGCCATACGACGACATCAACGAAATCCGGCCGGATGACGTGCAAGGCATCGAGATCTACGCGCACGGACAGGGGGCCCCTGCCCGCTACAGCGTCCGGAAAAGCGCCAGGTGCGGAGTGGTGCTGATCTGGATGCGCTATGCACTGAATTAGTCGGCAGTCTGCCGTCTACCGTCTACCGACCTACTGCTTGTTTCCGCCGTTCCCGCCGCGGCCGTCGCCGAACACCTCACCTTCGGAGATGATCACGCTCGCCAGTGCGGCGGCCAGCAGGACTCCGCCTACGGCGAGCGCAGTCCTGAAGCGGGAAACCCGCTTCACCTCGAGGCCGCTTATATCGGCCCGGGAAATCATCACGGTCTGCGCCGCACCCGGAAATTGCTGCCCCGCGGCAGAGGTGAGCGCGGTAGCGGAAAGGCGAAGCACGTCGGGATCCCACGCGATCACCTCGCCGTCTAGCCGGGTCACATTCTGGATTGTCAGGTCCCGGACGTCGAAGGGCGCGGGCTGAGATAAGCGCACCTGCACCTCAGCCGCGCGGGCGGGCCCGCCCGGTTGCGCGGGCACATAGGCGTAACAGGCGGCGAGCTGCACCAGCAGCACGGTACTGACCAACCGCTTCACGATCATCAGATTCATCTGGTGCGGGGGCCGAACAGCCCTTGGAATAGAACGAAAACGCCCGGGGGAGGTGGAACGCCCCCCCGGACGCAAGGTGCGGCTCACCTGCTGCCACTACCGCAAATCGATCCTGTTGTTCCTAACTGACCAAACTACTTCGTCACCCCGCTCCATGTGAAACGGCCGGGATTCCAGCTCCCGCCCGTCCGCCGTTTCGGCGGTCAACCGGTGATCCCCGGTTGCAGCGGCCGGTTTGTACGAAAAAGTGCGGTTCGCACCCGGTGCAACACTGCCGAGGACCGAACGCAGACCGGCTCCGGAAATGCGAACGGTCAGCGCCGTCTGCGGGACAAGGTCGTTCCGCACGGTAACCAGAATCTCCTCTCCGGCCTGCCGGTGCACCCTGCCGGTTCCGCACGCTGCTACGAGCAGCAGCAGCGAAACCGGCAGGAGCCGTAGGTAGCATGCTGTGATGCTTACCCGACCGGCGCACACGGGTTGGGATCGTTCGGGTTCCGGAGCGTGGTCGGGTCCGCGTCCGGAATGTTCGGGTTGGTCTGCCGCTCTCCGATGGGATAGAAGAGCCCCGGCGGCAACTGGCGCGCACCGGCAATGTCTCCTGTCGGCACGACGGCTGGCAAGCAGGTGCGCTTGTAGTCGTTCCAGATTTCGGGATTCAGGAAGAGCGCGGTGTACTTCTCCGTTATGATCTCGCTCAGCAGGGCAGACCCGCTTAGGCCGCCGCTGCGGTCCTCTAGGTCGATCCCCCACTTCTCCTCCTGACAGGCGAGACCTGCCCGGTAGGCTTCCGCCGCGACGCCCGCATCTCCGGTGGCGAGCGCGGCCTCCGCGCGAATGAACTGCGTTTCCGCGCAGGTTACGATCGGCAGGTTGTAGTCCTGCGTCGCCGGGATGTTGATTTCGTTCGCCTCGGACCCCGGTGCGTTTACCTCATCAAAGTAGATGTCGCGCCTCGCGTCCCCGCGTTGCGTCAGCAGGCTGACGAAGAACGGGTTCGGTGCGATGTAGCCGGAGCGGTCCCGCTGGAACTGGAACCAGACGTTGTTCTCCGTGGCGGATGTGGTGTGCACCCCGACCCAATTGTTCGCCGGGTCTTGGATGCCCTGGGCCGCCGCCTGCAGCGCGTTCTGGTACGCCGACTGTCCCTGCACCTCCGCGACATGCATGTAGTAGCGGGCCTTCAGGCTGTACGCGACCTTGGTCCACTTCGCCGCGTCACCCTTGAAGTTCAAATCGATTCCCGGCTGCGGTGCGCCGCCGCCCTGTTGCAGGTTGGCGATGGCGTCATCCAACAGGCTCTGCAGCATGCCGTAGATTTCGAGCTGGCCATCGAGCTGCGGCTGCGGGAACTGCACGGGATCCACGGCCTCCGTGTAGGGCAGGTCCCCCCACACGGCGGCAGCCATTCCCACGAGGAATGCTTCGTGAATCTGGAGAATGCCACGGTAGACCGGGCGGTCAGCCGCTAGGGACTGCGCCTGCCTCAGGTCCACGAGGCCACCATGCCGGTACAGGTTGTCCCACGGGTCATCGCCCACGGACTCATTGATGATGTACACCTGATAGCTGCCGAACTGCCGCTCGACGCCGAACAGTTGCTGCAGCCAGACCGCCGGCAGGCGGGACATGTCGCCTTCATTGAAAAAGAAGGCGTTGACCTGCGCCGTAGTGAACAGCTGGTCTAGCTGCGCGTTCGGCACCTGGTTCGGGTTGACCGCCGTCGACTCGATGAAGCTGTCGCAGGCACCCAGGCCACTCGCCAGCAGGATCGCGCCGACGAGGGCGCGGCCGGTTCGTTCATATAAGGAATTCATGATATCTCTCAGTTAGCGGTTCAACGTTACAGTGATCGTCCAGGCGCGCACCCGCGGGTTGTTGAAATACTCGAGGCCGCGGCCGGCACTTTGACCCGTCAGATTCGATTCGGGATCGATGCCGGTGTAGTCGGTCCAGGTCTTCAGGTTTCGCCCGACCAACATAATGTCGGCGGATGAGATTCCTAGGTTGGACAGCGGCCGGAACCATTCCTTGTCTACGTTCAATCCAACCGAGATGTCGCGCAGCTTGACGAAGCTCGCATCCTCGACGAACTGTGTGAACGGACCGGTAAACCCGCTCCCGATGTTGCTGAGGAAGTAGTTGGCATCCACGCGGGCGGGTGTGTTGAGCCCGGGCCCGCCAAAGCGCTCGTTCTCCATGTACGTGTCGCCGAAAACAACATCCTCGCCGTCCCCGTGAAAGCGATCGGTAATCGCATGGGTGCCGAAGAAGGTCAACGCGCCCTTGGTGCCATTCCACATTTGGCTGCCCTGGTTCACATCCACCAGTGCGGAAAGGCTGAGGCGGCGATAAAAGTTGAAGGTGGTCCGAACCCCCGCCGTCCAGTCCGGGTTGGCGTTGCCAAAGGTCCGCGCCTGCGGGTCCAGCATCGGGTAGCCATCGGCCCCTAGGTAGATCGCCCCTTCGGGTGCGTCGAACGATTGGTCGATGTTCACGCCATCTATCACAATGCCGCGGCCAAAGCGGATGAAGTCGTCACCGTAAAAGGTGTTGTACTCGTAGCACCTTTCGATGTCGCCATTCTCGTCGAGGTCCGGGCGGAACAGCCCGACCTGCGAGCCGGTGAAGCCGTTCAGGCCCACGAACTCCGTGCTGGATAGGCTCTTCACGCAACTGCTGTTCGTGGCCCACTGAGCGTCGATGTTCCAGGAGAACTGCCCCGTGTCGACCGGCCGGAGGCCGAGGGTGACCTCCCAGCCGTTGTTTTCCAGTTCGGCGGCGTTCGCCCACTGCGAGGTGAAGCCGGTGGAGGGCGGCACATCGACATCGAGAATGACATCCTCCGTCTGCTCGTCGTAGTAGGTCACGCCAAGGTTGACGCGGTTGTTCAGGAATGCCAGATCGATGCCGGCGTCGAAGCCGGTGGTCCGCTCCGGAGAAAGCGAGTTGTTGCCCTGGGTGCTCTCGAGAAATACCCCCTCATTACCACCGTATGTCGAGTACAGCCCGTTCGGAGAGATCCAGCCGTCGGAGATGGTGCCGACCAAGAAGCCGGTCACGTTGGTGTACGCCGGCGGCTGCTTGCCCGTTACGCCGTAGGCGAAGCGCAGCTTGCCGAAGTTGAGTAGCTCGTTCTGCTGCCAGCCGGGCAGATCGGTGAAGTTCCAGGCAGCGGTGAACTTCGGGTAGACGAACCAACTGTCGCCGAAATCGGCATCGGCATCGGCGCCGAAGGTGCTCGAACCGTCCAGGCGCAGCGCACCGGTCAGGAAGAGCTGGTCGAACAGATCGAGGTTGGCCTGCCCGAAGTAGCCGGCCGTCCGCGTACGGACGTAGCTTTCGTTCGGGATCTGGTCTACGGTGAAATCGAGCTGGTCCGTACCAAAAATGAGGTTCTGCCCGTTCACTTGGTAACGCTTGAACGTTTCCTGGTTGAGGTTTTGCCCCAGAGCAAAGCTCGCGGCGACGGTCTCGGTGAGTTCGCGGTTCACGGTCAGCACCAGGTTGCTGTCGAAGATCTTGTCGGTGAAGTTCGCGCGGATCAGGCGGCCGGTCGGGAAGTCCGAGGTGCTCTTCGGGAACACCGACAGGCGGTTGTCGTCGGTGATATCCGCGCCCACCACGTAGTTCACATTCAGCCAGTTGATCGGCTGGTAGTTCAACTCGATGTTGGCGAGAGTCCGCGCAACATCGGTCGTGTTCGGTAGCTCGCGCGCGATCCAGAACGGATTGTCGTACCCGCGCGTACGCACCAGCAGCGTCGGGTTCGGGTAACGGTACGAGCGGTGCAGCCCGGTCGCCGGGTCCAGATAGCAGGGAGTGCCATCCGGGGTGGCCGGGCAGTTGTTGTAGTTTGGCGGCGTACGCAGCGTACCAAGTAGAAGGCCGGAGATATTGGATCCCTGCTGGATCAAGTCGCCGTCCGAGTCGACGTACGCAAAGTTGCCGCTCATCGTGAAGTCGGGCGTAAACGAGTGGCTCGCCTTCAAACGCGCCGAAGTCTTCTGGTACTGCGAATTGCCGTCGATTACGCCTTCATGGTCGAACCGGCCAACCGACAGGTAGTAGGTGGTGGCTTCCGTCCCGCCCGAGAGCGTCAGGTTGTTTTCGAGCTGCCTGCCGGTGCGGAAAATTTCCGTGGTATGGTCGAAAAAGTCGACACCCTCCTGGCAATTTGAGAAGTCGGTGACGCGGCCGTCCGAGCCGGTCTGCGCACAGGAGAGCGCGGGTCCCCAGCTTACGGAGCTCGACCCGAGTTGGCCGTAACGCGTCTGCAGCGGCTGCATCTGGTTCACATTCTCGACGGACGCCGAGGTCTTGAACGAGATGCGGTTGCCGCCTGCCTGCCCGCTCTTCGTCGTGATCAGCATCACCCCCGAAGCGGCCCGCGATCCATAGATCGCGCCCGCGGCGGGACCCTTGAGGATCTCGATGCTGGCGATGTCGTTGGGATTGATGTCGAATGCACGGTTGGCCACAACGGTGCCGGCCGTGCCGCCCTCGATGCTATACGATTCATTGTTGATTGGAACGCCATCCACCACAATCAGCGGCTGCGTGCCGCCATAAATCGTGTTCGCGCCGCGGATCTGGACGTACGCACCCGCCCCCGGCTCACCCGAGCTGGTTGTTACCTGCACGCCCGGCGCTTTGCCGGCCAGCGCGGAGATGATGTTCTGCTCCTG
>JBBSMO010000065.1:0-9284 GCA_038233155.1 Longimicrobiales bacterium | reverse complement strand
GCGATGGACCGCCAGCCCGGCAGGGCTGACACCGAGAACTCCGGCCCCCCAGGGCGGGCTGCGGGTGCCGCGGAGCTGCCGGGTTCGAACGAACTGTCGCTGCTCATCGTAGACGACGACCAGCTCCAGGCGCGGCTGATTTCGTCCAACCTGCAGCGTCCGGGAAGGATCCGAACGGCAACCGCCCGTTCGGCGGAAGAAGCCCTCGAGCGACTGGCAAGGGAGCCTTTCGACGCCGTCCTGACCGACGTGATGATGCCGGGGGTGTCAGGCATCGAGCTGGTGCGTCGCATCCGCGCGAGCGACGCGTCGCTGCCGGTCATCCTCATGACCGCCAACGCAACTCTCGAGGGCGCCGTCGAGGGGGTTCAGGCGGGGGCCACCGACTTTCTGCCGAAGCCCGTCAACCTGGACGCGGTGCTGACGTTGGTGCGCCGCGCCGTGGCCGAGCGGCCGATGCGCGACGCGGTCACCGCGTTGCAACGCCAACGTGCGGAAACCGCAGCAGGCAACCTCGTGTTTGGCTCGCACCCGCGGCTCGAAGAGGTACGCGACTTTGCCCGGCAGCTTGCAGCCGCGCCCCAGGCGCGCGTCCTGATCACGGGAGAGTCTGGAACTGGCAAGAGTCTGCTCGCCCGGCTGATCCACGACCTGTCGGGGGAAGCCGGCCGCTTTGTAGAGATCAACTGCGCCGCGTTGCCGCCGCAACTGCTCGAATCGGAACTGTTCGGCCACGAGGCAGGCGCCTTCACAGACGCGAAGAGCCTGAAGCGCGGGTTGATCGAGCAGGCGGACAAGGGCACACTGCTGCTGGACGAGATCGGCTCGATGCCGATCGAGCTGCAGGCCAAGCTCCTGCTCTTCCTAGAGAGCCGCGAATTCCGCCGGGTGGGCGGGGTACACCCCATTCCCGTGCGTACGCGCGTTGTCGCAGCGACCAACCAGGACTTGCGGCGGCTGGTGCGAGATCGCGAATTCCGCGCAGACCTCCTTTATCGCCTGGATGTAGCCGCCGTCGAGATGCCGCCGCTGCGGCAGATTCCCGCGGTCATCCCCGAGCTCGCGCGGCGATTTGTGGTTCAGCTCACTGCAGAGTTGCACAAGCCGGTCCCCGAGATTGGAGAACGGTCTTTCGAGGCTCTGGCCGGGCACCGATGGCCGGGGAACGCGCGGGAGCTGCGCAATGCGGTCGAGCGGGCGCTGATCTTTCATCGTACGGGCGAGCTGATCGTTCAGCCACCGCCGGAGCCGCTCGCCGCCCTGCCAGCGGATGTCGCGCTGTCGCTGCCCGCCGGCCTGTCGCTTCGCGAGGTGGAAAGGCAATACATCGAAACATCGCTCGAAGCAAACGAGGGAGATCTGGCAGGGTTGGCTGCCACGCTGGGAATCTCGCGAAAAACGCTATGGGACAAGAGGCGCCGGTACGACCTTTGAAGCTGCCGGGGCTGCCGTCTGCATCGGCGTCGTCCCCGGGGCTGCGGTTGTGGATTGCGACTCCCGCCACACCGCGGGCCGTGCCCGCTCTAGCGGAGCTGCACGCGCGGGCAACGGGCAGACGCAGAGAAGCCTTCGCCTTTGCCGCGCTCGGCGCCGTCGCCGTGCTGGACTGGCACTTGTCGCCCGGTGCCGCCGCCGGAGTGCTCGCCGCGCTTCCGCTGCTGTATCTGGCTTCGCTGACCTCCGCTGCGGGCCGCGCTCACTTCGTTGCCGCGGCGATTCTCGCGCTGTGTGCCTTCTCCGTCGTGTCCGCTAAAGCGGCTATGGGCGGGGGTGTGTCGCAATGGCTTCCGCAACGCTCCTTCGGCTTGCTGGTATTGGCCGGGGTGGCGGGGTTCGGGTTGTTCCGGCGCGCACAGCATAGCGAAGCCGCGCGCATGGCCGGCGCGGAGAGCGCCGCAAGCGAGTTGAACCGCTTGCTCCTTTCTCTGCTTGCACACGACCTGCGCACCCCGCTCAACGTTTCCGATCAAGCCCTCGAGTATGTCGAGCGCGCGGTAGCCGGGAACCAGCGCATAGACGCGGATCTGCTGCTCGATACCCGCGCCAGAATCCGCCGGAGCGGGCGTGCCATCGAGGTGGTGCTTTCTGTCGCGCGCGCTGATCTTGGCCAGCTGTCCGCTGGCGGGGCGGTGCCCGCGCTCGTCGACGAGCTGAGCGCCGAGGTCTCCGCGTTTGAATACGAAGCCGCCGCGGCCGGCAAACAGCTCCGGGTGCGGCTGCCCGCCGGCGGAAGCGCTGACAGCACGCCAAACCCGCTGGTAGTGCGCCAAGTGCTGGCTATCTTGCTGGACAACGCGATTCGCTACGCGGACCCCGGCGAGGTATTCGTAGACGCTTCCTTCAGCGGCAGGGACTTTCGCCTCTCTGTTTCCGACGAAGGCCCTGGAATTTCCGCGCGTCAAGCTTCTGCCGCAACGGGCGGGTCGGGCCTCGGGCTCAAGCTTTGCCGCGCTCTCGCTGCACGCGCGGGCGGCACTCTGGTCGCCGAGCGGGACGGCCCCGAAGGGAGCACCGTCACCCTGGTACTTCCGGCGAACTGATCCCCTCGTTGCCCTGGCTTTGAACCGAGCCGCTATGGCCGCCGCCCGCTGGATGGGCGGCGGCCGTTTTTCTGGGGGTCTGCCAGGGCCGGGACTCGGAAGTCCCCGCCCTCGCAGTGGTGCGGAAGCGGGCGAGGGTGGCTTGCTTTTTGCCCCCACCCGCCCTTTCTTGCAACAATGCCGAACGCGATGAGCGGGTGCGGCGAACCCGCTGCCAGCGCCGGATCTTCCGGCCAGGCGCCGCAAGCAAGGGAGAAGTGTGGAGACCAGAGAAACGATTCTCGTCGTAGATGACAACCAAGACAATGTAGAAATACTGCGGGCTTTTCTCGAAGCCCGCGGTTATACCATCGCCGAGGCGTCGGATGGCAAGGCCGCTCTTGCGTGCCTCGAGGAAGTTCGGCCCGCCATGGTCTTGCTGGATGTGATGATGCCGGGGATGGACGGGTGGCAGGTCTGCCGGACTATCAAGAACCACCCCGACCTCGGCGACACCTGTGTGATCATGGTCACCGCGAAAAGCGGCTACGAGGACAAGTTCGAGGGCATGCGATCGGGCGCCGATGACTATGTGGTCAAACCCGTTGATCTCAATGAGCTGCTCGAGAAGGTGCAGCGCAACCTCGCGGCGCGGCGCAAGCAGTGAGAATTCTCGCGCAGGTGGACGAAGGAGAATTGCGCCAGTCTCTCGCCGCCGCCGCCACCTCTTTGGAAGCCGAGTTGATTTTGGTGCATGGCGGCGAAGCGAATGGCGCGGCCGAGCAGCTCCGGGACGCTCTGCGCTCTCATCCCGATCTGCTCTTTATCCAAGCATCGAGCGAGGCGCTCGAGCAGCTCCGCGAGAATTCGCGCGCGCGCGGCACCGCGCTGCTGGTGGCCTGCACAGGCGACAAAGAGGCACGCACCGCCATCCATGCGGGGGCGGATGATTGGGTGCTTGGAACGGCGTCTCCGGAGGAGATCCGCGGGCGGGTCGCCAGCGCGCTCGAACGCAGCCGCATGGACGACTCGGCCGCCGCCTCGGTTAAGGCTGCCGAGCACCTCCAATACGAGGAGTTGCTCTACGACCGCTTCACCGGCTTCCCTACTCTGCCCGTCATGCTCGAGCGGGGGCGGGAGATGCTCGAGCGCACCGGCCGCATCACCATCCTTTACATCGAGTTCGTCCGCTACTCGAAGCTGGAAGAGATCTACGGCTGGCAGCGGCTAGATGAGGTGCTGCAGACGACTGCCAACGCCGTGCGGTCGTTCTACGACCAGCAGAAGAAGGGAACGGAAAGCCTGTTGATGGTCTCTCACACGGGTGACGACGACTTCATCTTCTTCACGGATCTCAACGTCCCCGCCGAGAGTGCCGAACGCCGCATCAACGAGATTACCCACGAACTCGAGGTCCACATCCGCCAACGTTTGGAAGAGGACCACGGCGAAGACGTAGCGGGCCTGTTCGAGATCTATGTGGGAGCTACGACACTGTTCCGGAACCCGAAAATCCGCACCTCGCGGATGATCTACCGCGGAATCCGCGAGGCGGCGCAGGCGGCACGCAGCGTCGAGCAGCGGGAGCGCACCCGCAAGATCGCGGATCTGAAAGATACGCTGCGCGAGGGCGCCGTGTATATCGAATATCACCCGATAGTGGTCACGGACACAGCTGAAGTCTACGGCTATGAAGCACTTGCGCGCGGGGTGAACCGCGCGTTGCGATCTCCGGAGGTGCTATTCGGTGTCGCGGAGGAAGCCAACCTGATCTGGGAGCTTTCCCGCCTCTGCCGCCGCCGCGCAATCGAGGGGATGAACACGCAGTTGGAACCTGGGCAGTTGCTGTTCATCAACATCGACCCGCACGATTTTCGCGATCCGACCTTTCGCTACTTGGATCTAGACGAACTAGGCGTAGCGCACCCGGAGCGCATCGTGCTCGAGATCACCGAGCGAACCGCGATTACGGACTACCCGAAGTTCCAGGGTTATCTGAAAGAGTTCCGTGACCGCGGCTTCCGCTTCGCGGTAGATGATGCCGGGTCGGGATACGCCGGGTTGGGCAGCATCGCCAACCTCGAGCCGGACTTCATCAAGCTGGATATCTCGCTCATTTCGGCCATCGACAGCAACTTCATGAAGCAGAACCTTGTCGAAACCATGGTCTCTTTCGCGAACGATCACGGGATCATAGTGATTGCCGAAGGAGTCGAACGGGAAGAGGAGTACGAGACGGTGAAGAAGCTGGGTGTGCACCTTACCCAGGGTTTTCTCTTTCACAAACCGAAGTACGCCGGGAAAAAGTGATGGGTAGTGCGTGGTGACGGATTCTTCGCGGCAGCAGCCGGTTGCCCAGGGAGCCCCCGCCCGGACGGAGGAGGGTGCGGCCGATGTGCTCGCCTGGACGAGCGAAACCGCGGCGCAGCGGGCGGCAGCATTGCGGGAGCTGTTGAGGGGACGCGGCGGGGAACGCCACATCGTCGCGATTCAGGATTTTCCGGACCCGGACGCGATCTCGTCGGCTTTAGCCTATCGCGAGATGGCGCTCGCCTTTGACATCCGCGCGGATGTGGTGCACGAAGGGGTGATCAGCCACCCTGAAAATCTCGCGCTCGTCAACCTGCTGGACATCGAGGTGCTGCGGTTTACCGAAGAGGTGCGTCTCGATCGCTACGACGCGGCGATTTTCGTCGACAACCAGGGCGCAACTACCCGTCTCACCCCGCGATTACAGACAGCGGGAGTGCAGACGCTCGTGATTATCGACCATCACGAGCCGCATGACCTTCTGGATTCTGTGTTCACCGACATCCGGGAGCTGGGCGCCGCCGCCACCATGATGACGCAGTACCTGCAGACAGGTGCGCTGCTGCCTCTGGATCGCAGCAAGCCGCGCCACGTGCAGCTCGCCACGGCCTTGATGCACGGCCTGCACAGCGAAACGGAGCGGTTCCTCCGGGCGGGGCAGGAAGAGTATGATGCGGCGGCGTACCTGAGCCGCTTCGCCGAGACGGAGCTGCTACAGCAGGTTTTAGGGGTGCAGAAGTCGCACGGCACGATGAACACCATTCAGATGGCGCTCTCGCGGCGTACGCTGCGCGCGGGTTTCGCGCTGGCGGGGGTCGGCTACATCCGCCCGGCGGACCGGGATGCGATCCCGCAAGCTGCCGATTTCCTGCTCACCGAGGAGAATGTACACACCGCTATCGTGTACGGCTTGGTAGCCGCCGAGGAAGGGCGCGAGATCGTCTCGGGGAGCCTCCGCACCAACAATGCAACGCTCGCGGTAGACGCCTTTTTGAAGCGGGCCCTGGGGGCGGACGTTCGCGGCCGCGCCTACGGCGGCGGCCGCAGCCGCGCGGGCGGGTTCGAAATTGACATCGGGTTTCTGGGCGGCGGCACCGACAGCCGCGAGCAGCTCGACATGAAGTGGACTCTGTTCGACCGCCAGATCCGCCGCAAAATGTTCGTCGCTGCCGGTCTCGAGGATGAGCTTCCCGAGGAGCGCCCGCTCCTGCCGGAAGATTAATCCTGCTCGTACGCAAACCGGAACGAGACGATCCGGCCACCCAATCTAACTTGCAACTGACAAGCCCGCGGCGCTGACGAACCCGCATGGAAGCAATCTTCAGTTCCCCGTGGGGACCGCTGCTCATCTTCGGGCTGCGCATCGTAGATGTATCGCTCGCTACGTTGCGTATGCTGCTCGCGGTACGCGGTGTCAAGCTGCTCGTGCCCTTGATCGGCTTCTTCGAGATCTTGATCTGGGTATTCGCAGCGGGCACAGCGATCCAGCACCTGGACTCGCCGCTGTATGTGATCGGGTATGCAGCGGGCTTCGCATCCGGCACCGTGGTCGGAATGTGGCTCGAGGAGAAGATCGCCTTCGGAACCGCCTCTGTCCGTATCGTCTCCCAGCACGGCGGCGTCGAGTTGGCGGAGGCACTGCGCGAAAAGGGCTTCGGAGTGACCGAGTTCGCGGGGCAGGGGCGGGAAGGGCGCGTCGAAGTAGTCTACGCGGCGATGCGGCGGCGGGACCTGCCGATTGTCTTCGAGCAGGTGGCGCTCTGGGACCCGGCGGCATTCGTCACCGTCGAAGAGCCCCGCGCTATTCACCGGGGGTGGATGTTCAGCAGGCGCCGGAAGTAGGAACCCCGTCCCCGGGGCGGTCCTACGAACCCCCGGCGGTGCCTGCATCCTTCGCTACCCAGCGGCAGCGGCCGGCACCGCGAGCCTCGCATTGGACATGGCCCACCCGGTACGGGTGCCGCGTGTACTCGTGCAGCAGTTCGGTCAGCAGCCCGGAAAAAACTGAGCAGGCTACGCCGCCGGGGTCCGCATTCGCCGTAAGACAGTGATTCAGCGAAAGTTGGAGCGGGCGGCCGCGCACCGACAGCCGCCCGCCGCCTTTCAGCCGCTTGACGAGCCGGCGGGCCGCGCGGCGGGCGGCGGCGTGGGCGAGCGGGCGCGGCAGCAGGCGCACGCTTTTGCGGAAGAAAGCGGACCTCTGCTCCCAATCCTGCCACGCAATCCGCCGGCCGGCCTCGACCAAGATGTCCTCAGCGTCGGGCCGCTTGATAACCAGGCGAATCAGATCGGTGACGAGTTCGCTGCTTTGCGGCCGCCCTTTGCGGATTTCCTCCTCGAGGCGCCGGATCTGCGCCAGCACCACATCGCTCAGTCCCAGGCGCCGCGGCATGCTAGCCGCGACATTCTCTTCTTCGAACACCTCTTGCGGTTGATCCATGTCCCGCATCGTTTCAAGCAGAATCAGCGGGAATGCCGGCATGATCGTGGCTTTCCCGCTGCCCGGAGCGGCGGCACGGGATTGGTCTGATGAGGGCATGAGCATCGAAAAAGGGAGCGGCACCGGAAACAGGCGCAATTTCACGCCCCGGGCGTTGTGCGGCAACCCCGCGTCTGTCCGTCCGTTGCGGTTGCGGGCGTGATGCTTGCACTTTGCGAAGCCGGTCCGGCCGCCTTCTCGCCGCTTCCCCGTACCCGACGAACAGCAGTGGATCCCAACGAAAACCCGGCCTGCGTCTTTTGCCGCATCATCGGCGGGGACGAAATGGTGAGCATCATCCACGAAGACGAAGAGATCATCGCCTTTCTGGACATCCAACCGCTGCACCCTGGCCATGTGCTGGTGGTGCCCAAAGCGCACTACAAGAACCTGTTCTACGTACCCGAAGCTTTAGCCGCGCGAACCTTTGCTACGGCACGGCGAATTCTGCCGGGGTTGCGAAAGGCCACGGGCTGCCGGGCAGTGAATCTCTTTTCGCCGAATGGCGCTCACGGCGGCCAAGACGTATTTCATTTTCACCTCCACCTGATTCCAGTGCCCGAGGGCACCGCGTTTCCTCTTCAGCTTCCCGATCCGGGCGCCCCGGTTCCGTCGCGCTCGCAGCTCGATGTCATGGCCACGCGCGTGGGCCAGTGCATACGCGAAGAGCGGATGGCGAGCGATGAGGCCGGATGAACGCGCGGCTCGCGATTCGCCCCTCGTGACGCTATGAAACGATATTCTGCCTACGATCCCCCCGAATACCTGAGCTGGGCCGCCAGCGAGGAACGGCTGCGGGAATTCGGCGAGGTCGCTCGAGGAGACGGGGAAAGGGCGAGTATCATCCGCGATCTCGGCGAGGACGGCCACCTCAGGCTGTACGAGGGGCTGGTGCGGAACCGCTTGCACGACATCGCGCTGAAGCGGTGGGTGAAGAGCGGGGTGATATCCAAGGCGTGGCTCGGTACGGGCGAGGAGGCGAGCACGATCGGGCCGGTGCACGCCCTGCGCAGGCGGGGAGAGAACCGGGATGTAGTCGCACCGATGATTCGCAATGCGGGCGCCTGCCACGAGATGGGAATGCCGGTTGCCGATATGCTTCGCGGCTATCTAGGCACCGCTGACAGCCCGTCCGGTGGTCGCGACGGCCATGTAGGCGATTTGGGGCATGGCGTGCTGCCGCCCATCTCGCATGTCGGAGATGTGGTCCCGGTGACCACGGGCATCGCGCTGAGCTTCAAGCAGCGGGGTGAGGACCGCGTAGCGCTCACCTGGGTCGGGGATGGTTCTACCAAGACGGCGGCCTTTCACGAAGGCATCAATCTGGCCGCGGTACAGCGGTTGCCGGCCATCTTCATCATCCAAAACAACCAGGTTGCTCTCGGCACCCGCAGTGACCAGCACGGGGCGGGCAGCTTTGGTGATTGGCCAAAGATGTACGGCGTAGCCGGGGCAGGGTTCGACGGGAACCACGTTCTCGACGCGTATGCCGCTACGGCTGTCGCCGTGCGGCGCGCGCGGGAGGGCGGGGGGGTGACTCTGCTGATCGCGGAAACGTTTCGCATGGGCGGCCACGCAACCCACGACGAACGGGAAGCCCGCGAAACCTTCGACCCGTCGCTGTTCCGCGAATGGGGCGAGCGGGACCCCGTCGGCATGTTCGAGGCGTGGCTCGTCGCCGAAGGGGTTCCGGCCGGCCGGCTGGAAGAGACTGAAGAGCGGGTGAGCAGCGAAGTCGATGCCGCCGCCAGCGCCGCACTCGCCAGCCGCGACGGGCGTATGCCCGCCCCAGCCACGCTGTTAGACGCGGTTTACGCCTGATGCAGAACGGCTCGCACCACGACGCGCAGTTCGAAAGGTGGGAACGCGGAGCGGCGAGCGGGGATATTCCCGCCATGGTGGCGATGCTTCGCCAGCAGCAGCGCGAGCTGGACAACCTGCGGTTGAGCCTGGATGTGGCTACCCGCGACCGGGAG
>JBBSMO010000064.1:0-9329 GCA_038233155.1 Longimicrobiales bacterium | reverse complement strand
GCTCGTCCGCGAGGATGATGGAGGGGCGGGTGACCAGCGCACGGGCGATCGCTACCCGCTGCCTTTGCCCGCCGCTGAGTTCGTTGGGGCGGTGGTCCATCCGGTCGCCCAGTTCGACTGACTGCAACGCTTCCTCGGCGCGCCGGCCGCGCTCCGCACGGCCCAGACCGGCGTAGACGAGCGGCAGCTCGACGTTCTGCAGCGCGGTAGCGCGCGGCAGCAAGTTGAACGTTTGGAATACAAAGCCGATTTCACGGTTGCGGATGTGCGCCAGCTCATCATCGCTCATCCCGGCTACCGCCTGGCCGTTGAGCGTGTAGTCGCCGCCCGTGGGAGTATCCAGGCAGCCGATCAGGTTCATGAAGGTGCTCTTGCCCGAGCCGGACGGCCCCATAACCGCGACGTACTCGTTGCGCCGGATGTCCAGGTCCACCCCCCGCAGCGCCCGCACCGTCTCACCGCCCAGCTGGTAGTGCTTCTGCAATCCGCGCGTCCGGATCAGCGGGCCGTCACCGGCCGTCACTTGGCTGCTCCCGTGTCCTCTTTGGCCGTTCGAACGGCATCTCCTGCAACGAGTTCCCGAATGGTCTGGTAGGTGCCGGAAACGACCGTTTCGCCGCCTTCGAGGCCGGAGAGCACCTCGAAGTACTGTTCGCCGGTGATCCCCACCTTCACCGGCACGAAGGTGGCCGTGTCACCCGAAACCACGAACACGCCCTCGAACTCGGTGCGCGGGGTTCGGGGACCGGCAACAGGCGCATCTTCCTCCTCGTCGTCCGTCGCCGCATCCAACTTGTTGCCGGCGGAGTCTCGCACCGTCATCGAGATGATGGGGACGGCTACAACGCTCGTGCGCTGCGCGGTGATGATGTCGGCCGTAGCCGACAGATCGGGGCGCAGGGTTTCCGGCGGCTCGTCCAAGGTGATCATCACCTCGAAATCGACCGACTGTGGCGCCTGGCCGCCCGCGGCTGACTGCGCAGCCTCCGGGTTCTGCAAGGACGAGTTGGCGATGCGCGTGACGCGGCCGGAGAAAGTCAGATCGGCGAAGGCATCGATTCGCACCACGGCGCTGTCCCCGACGGCGATGTCCGGCACATCGGTTTCGTCCACCTTCACGCGGGCCTCCATCTCCGACAGGTCCGAGATCGTAAGCAGCAAAGAGCCGGGATTGTTCATCGTGCCGATCACCGCGGTCTCGCCCTCCTCGATGTTGAGCCGCGTGACTCTGCCGCTCATGGGTGCCGCGATGGTGGTTTTGCGCACCGCCTCCCGAGCCTCGGAAAGGGCAGCCTGCGCCTGCGCCACGCCAAAGCGCGCCGCTTCGTACTGGGCTTCGCTGACCGCCGCCTGCGTTTGCGCCTGCTCGAGCTCTTGCGTCGAGATCAGGCTCAGCTCGCCCGATGCAAGCTGTTCGGCGCGCCGGGCCGCGTTTTGGGCCTGCAGCAGATTCGCCCGCGACTGGGATGCTTGCGCCTGCGCCTGCGCTTCCGCTGCCTCTGCCCTTCGTCCCGCCGCCTGGTATGCGGTTGGATCGATGCGCAGCAGCAGGTCACCCGTTTCCACCCACTGCCCTTCGGCAACCGCGAGCTGGATCACCCGCCCCGAAATGTCGGCGGAGATCTCGACTTTGCGCTTCGGCTGCACGTAGCCGCTGGCGGTGACCATCGAGACCAGGTCGCGCCGGCCGATGGTTTCGGTTCTCACGAGAACCGCATCGCTCCTGGTGGCGGCGATTCCGATCGAAACTATTGCGATCAACGCCACGGCTCCGACGGCCCCGATGGCAATCTTTCGCCTTCTGCTCATTCCGCAGGGTGTCCGGTAGTGGGGAGCGCCCGGCTAACGAAGTTCCTCGGCCACGTATGCCTCGAGCGCGGCCAGCGACTTGTGGAAGTCGTAAACCGCATTGATCTCGGCGCGTTCGGCCTCGGCTAGGTTGGTCTGGGCATCGGTGACCTCTACGGAGCTGGCGGCACCGAAGCGGAAGCGTTCTTGTGCGAGCCGCAGCTCTTCCTGCGCCGTCGCGCGAACCCGTGCCTGAATCTGCGCCGTAGTGTACGCAGTCTCGAGATTGCGCAGCGCCGTGCGCACATCGGTGCGCAACTGCAGCTCCTGCGAACGCACCTGATAGCGCGCGTCTGCCGCCGCCGCCCGCGCCTGCTCGACCTGCACCTGCCGCGAAAGGCCGGTGAACAGCGGGAGCGAAACACTCACCGATGCCGTCCATGGCTGGCGGTTATACCCGTAGGGGAAGCTGCCGTACTGCGCGCCAACCTGCTCGCGCACCGACTGCTGGTCTATGGGGTTCGAGGGGTCGCGGCAGGTACGGAGCGGCAGCCCTGCCGCGGCCCGGATCTGGTTGTCCTGCTGGCACTGCGCCAAGGTAGCGGGGTTGAGCTGTTGCGCTACGAGGGGGTTCAGGTCGCTGGCTTGGTACACCGAGCCGCTGGTCCGGAAGCCGAGGCTCAGGCTCGGAAGATAGCTGCTCTGCGCCTGCCGGACGCTGGTCGACGCGGCCTTCTGCGAGGCGCGGGAAGCAGTCAAGTTCGGGTTGTTCGCGAGCGCCATCGCGACGAGCTCATCCGCTTCCCACCCGGGCTCGAAGAGCGCAAAGCGCGTAGAAAGGCCAGCATCCGCGATGGCCGGCGCCCCCACGGTTTGAGCGAGCGCAAGCTTGGCCGTTGCGAACGTGTTTCGCGCCTGGACCAGCCCGATCTGCGCCCGCCCCTGTTGAACTTCGGCGCGGCGGACATCGAGCGCAGTGCCGGCCCCTACGTCCTGCCGGGCCTGCGCCAGCCGCACATATTCGTCGGTGCGGGCGACTTCGCGCTGTGCCTGGTCCACACTCTCTTGCGCTTGCAACACCGTGAGGTATTGCTGGGTCACATTCGATTCCAGCGTGGCAGCTGCACCCTCGACATTCTCGCGCGCCGCCCGCTCCTGCGCCCTGGCAACCGAGGGCTGAAGCAGCTTGCTACCACTGACATCCAGGCTCAGCGACAGGCTGTAGTCGGACGAGTAAATCGACGGCTGAGTTCCGAAGCCGACCGAGCCGAAGCGCCGCTCGCCGGAGGCCTGGTAACCGTACGAGTTCGAAAGTGACGCGCTTGGCAGAAAGTCCGCCATTGCGGAGCGGCTGCGCCATTGCGCGACATCTACATCGTTGCGCTGCGAGAGAAAGGCGGGGTTGTTCTCGCGCGCGGTGGCGAGCGCATCCGCCAGCGTAAGGCTGTCGCTGGCAGCGGCAACCGGCTCCTGGGCGGCGAGGGCGGTAGCCGCGAACAACAGGGCGAACGCGGCCGATGCGGTGGATGAGATCAGCTTCACTGTGTAGTCTCCAATGCAAGTGGTGCAGGTGCCTGGACATCCAGTACGGAGGGGCGGTCGCGAAGGTTTCAGATGCGCAACGCCCCGCACGAGCCAGCCGGGCGGGGCGTTGCAGATGACACGAGCCGATGCGGAATCAGCCCGGGAGAGCAGTGCGGACTGCGAGGTATTCGCGCGCGGGAATCTCCACCTTCAACACGCGGTTGAGCACATCTACCCAAACATGCCGTTCATCACCGCCCTGCGGTTGAACGACCAGGTGATACGACGAAACGGCGGCGCCGCCGATGCGGATTTGCTCTTCACCGGCATTGCGCACCGTCGCCATCACCTGGCGGTTCTCGCGCGGAATGATTACTGGAACAGTGCCTTCACGCAGGCGACGCGCAAGAAAGTAGTAGTGGTGGGCGACGCCGTCGTCCAACACCAATGCTCCCGAGCTCGCTACGTATTCGCGCAACTGCTCGCCCGAAGGAGAAACGATTTTCGCGCTGAACCGGCCGCCGCCTATGGTGCCGACGATTTTGCGCGGAGAAGTTCCCTCGACCGCGACTTCATACGCGACCGGATCTGCGCCGATCCCGCTCGCACGCAGCCGCGGCGTAAGCTCGACGGTTCCCGACGGGAGGAGCAGACGAACCTTGCCCGTCGCGATGGTCTCGGCGCCACTCCCGCTGCCCGCCTCGCGGATGGTGAACTGTTCCTCGCCAGCCTGGCGCCCGGCTACCGAGATCTTGAACTCGCCCTCGTCCGTGCCCGCCTGGGCGAGCCCGGGCGCCGCTGCCGTCAGCAGGGCGATCCCGCAGAGCGGGAGAGTAGTGAACCGGAATTTCCTGGATATGATCGTCATGCCATTGCCTTGGGAAGCAGAGTGGCCAATTCCTTGGGAATCGTCTGTCGGGAGAGTGTACCCGCCACACGAGGCCGGGGTTTCGTTGGCCGGGCGCAGTTCAGGGCTCCGGTACGCCCGGGCTGAACACCTTGTCGCGGATCTTCTGGAGGATGTACGCGTAGATACGCCCGCCCTTTTCTGCGCTCGCCAGCGTGGGGAAACCAACGGAGCCGGGGTCGTCCGCGTCTACCTCGGGCAACTCGCCCGGAGATGCTGCTGCATCGGCCTCTTCGAGGGGCCGGTCGCGCGCCGTCTCCATGCGCACCAGTTCAGGGTAGAGGAAGAGCATGAGCGAGGTGTCCAGTTCGCCGCCGTGCTGCGGCCCGCTAGGTCCGTCGAGAAAGTGGCCGAGCTTGATTCCGAGTGCCTCGACCACCCGGATGCGGGCCCCGGTGACGAGAACGCCCGCGACTGCTTCGACATGCGGGTCGTACTCCTGTGCGGTGATCAGAATGAATTCCTTGAACCCGCTGCTGTACCAGGCTGCCAGCAGGTCGTTAAGAGCACGATGAAGCGTCTTTTCCCGCAGGGACCCGGTCCCCGGCCGGGGGGGGGAGGCGGGGACGTTGACCCCGTACGGAAGCGCTGGCGCGCGCAGCACCCCATATTCTTGCGAGAGATCCCGCGCCAGCGCATCCGAAATCAGGGTGCTGGTGCCGATGGGCAGATGCGGACCGAATTGGTCGCAGGCCCCGACGGGGACGATCAACCGTTGGTCACCGCGCAGATGCTTTGCGATCTGCGGCCACGAGAGGGCGGAAAGGTCGAATGATTTCGAGGAGGAGGCGGGCATAGACGAGCGGGAGGAGGGACAGATTCCACTGCATCGGGTGCAAGCCCCGGACCAGTCACGGCAGTACCTGGCTGCAGCCTGCCTCGGGGCTGGGGCTGTCACTCTGGTTGCCCTGGCGGCGTGGGCACACCAGGTCGAACCATTCTGGCTTGTGCTGGCGCTGGCGGCGAACGCGGCGGGCACCTTCGGAGCCATGCTCCGGCCGTCGCGGCTGCGGGTCGCTTCCGCGGCGGCGCTTTGGCTCGCGCTCGGCATCGCGGGAGGGGTGCAGCAGCGCCTGCACCAAGTGACGCACGCATGGCCGGCAGTCCGTCAAAGTGTCGAAACCCGGCGTGCGGATGCGCTACGTGCGCTGCTCGATGACTTGGTAGATGAAGGGCAGCGGGCGGTTGCCGCCGCAGGCGCGGCGGGCGGCGGCGGCACTTCCGCGGGCAGCTTCCGTGCGCTCGATGAACTCCGTCGCTCGACCAGCTCCTCGGCTCTCGCGGTGTACGATGCAGCGGGCAGCCCTGTGGTCTGGGCCGGCGAACACCGGGGCGAGGTTCCCGACTCCGTCCGGCTCGGGCGGCGGGAGTTCTTCTTTTCCGACGGCCCCATCTTCCGCTATCTGTACTTCACCCGCCAAGTGGCGGATGGCGGGGTCGCCGTAGCCGCTGTGCTGCTCAGTACCGCACCGGAACTCGCTAGCCTGAGCGCATCCGTCGCCAGCGCCTTCGCGGAGCGGGAGGGGTTGACCCCGCGCTTCACCAGCCCGGACCGGGCGCAGGGGACCGTGGTCTGGGATTGGGTGACCGACCGACCCATCCTGAGCGTCAGTTTTGCCACCCTGACGCAGGACGGCTGGCGAGAAAGGATCTTGCTGCGGAGCCGGGTCGCCCTCCTCGCCGCACTGCTGCTGGCGCTCTCGCTCTTGCTGGCTGCATGGCGGCGGTCGGGGTGGCCCGCCGCACCGGCTGTAGCCGTCGCGACCGCCTGCGCTGTCCTGTTTCCGTGGGGGGCGCTGGGTTGGAACCCCGACCTCATGTCCAGCGCCCGCTTTGTTCTGCCGGCGCCTCTTCCGTTGTCGCTCGGCCAACTGTTGATCGTTCTCTGCGGCGGCGGCGTGCTGCTCGCGCTGTTGTCGAATTCGCTGAGTGCCCGGCTTCGCCTTCCGCCCGCGGCAGCAATGGTCATCGGCGGGGCGCTGGTTCCGGCGGTCTTGGCGGTGCTGTACCAAGCTGTTCTCGGGGGGACCCTGGGAATGCGCGGGTCGGTCATCCTCCCGCTGGCTTTCACCGCGACTCTGGCGCTTGGGCTCCCCTGCTACGTTCTGCTCCTGGCAGCGGGGTACCACCCGCGCCGCCTCTGGCATCCGGCTGTTCTGCTGGCCCCGCTCGCGCTCGCCCTCGTCCTGAGCATGACGATAGGGTTGCTCTGGCGCCCTGAAGCGGGCGACCTCTTGTGGCTCGCACCCGCATGGGGTGTCCCCTTCGGTTTGTTGGCGTTGACCGCCCGGTACCTGCGGCTCCCGCCCGCCGGGCGTTGGCTGGTAGCCCTGGGTTTTGCGTCGCTCGCGGTACTACCATCCGTGTAT
Source organism: Longimicrobiales bacterium (assembly GCA_038233155.1). Taxonomy (GTDB): domain Bacteria; phylum Gemmatimonadota; class Gemmatimonadetes; order Longimicrobiales; family Longimicrobiaceae; genus JBBSMO01. The sequence continues at coordinate 2,741 of JBBSMO010000064.1, read as the reverse complement.
CTGCTGCAAACGCAGATCCGCCTGCAGGTTGCCGAGGGCGAGGTGAGGCGGATGAATGCCGGCGCAGATCCCTTTCTGGACTTTTTGCTGCGGCAGTTCGCCGACCGGGTACTCTACTTTTCCGCGGAAGGCGACACCGGCGTAAATCTGCTGTATCACAGTTGGGTCGCGAGCGGGCTCGCGAAGGAGGGGTACGCCGCGCGCATCACCCTGTGGCGAGACGGTGCGGCGGCCGCCGACCTGCCCCTCACAGATGCCATCGTCCCGCCGCGCGTTCTCTCCGCGGCGATGGAGGCGGCACGCGGAGCCGAAGAGCCGGTCGTACGCCGCTACCCGGCTTCCGAGGCCGTGCACTACCTGCTCATGATCACCCTGCCCGATGACGAGCTGGTCTCCGTCTCGGTGCCGCCGCGCCACCGGCTTGAACTCGGCGGCGCACTCGCACGCGTGCTGCGGGCCGGCGACTATTCGCCCGGCCGCCCGGAAGGGATCGAACTGCTTTCAGTGATTCCCACACCCGCCGCCACAACGGAGCAGCAGACGGTTGATCGAGCGGCCGCTTTGCCGCACGTGCGCTGGACGCGAACGCGGGACGGGTGGCGCAGCGAGGCGGAGGTAGCCGGTGCCGCCGGGTCGCGGCACGCCCACCTCCTGGTTCGTGCCCCCGGCCCGGGGATGCTGATGGTGCGGGCGCTGCTCGTCCTGATCTTGCTCCTAGCCGTGGCCGGGTTGTTGTGGGTGCTAGCGCTGGTGCTGCGGGAGGGACCGCGTCTGCACCGGGCTGCGCGGTGGCGGTGGCTTTCCAGCTTCCGGGGCCGTCTCACGCTCGCGCTGTTCGCGTTTTTCCTCCTGCCAATGCTTGCCTTCAGTGCCGTCGCGTATCGGGCGCTTTCCGAGGAGGTAGTTCGCGCTGCCGCTGCGTTGGCGCGCTGGTCGCTCGAGCAGGTCGCCCTTCAGTCCGGGCGCACACCGCTGGACGAACTCGGCGAGGCGTACCGGGCAGATCTGCTATTGTACGAGGACGGTGTCCTGGTAGATGCCGCCTCCCCGGAGTTGGTCGCCCTCGGTCTCTTCCAGTCCTGGCTTCCTCCCTCCGTATATCTTAGCTTCCGCTCGGGCGAGAACCTCGATGCACTGGACGAACAGCGGCTCGCGGGCGCTTCGTACCTGGTAGCCTTCCGGCGCGTGGATGGCCCGCGGGTCCTCGGCGTGCCGATCGCTCTTGCCGCGGGCGAAGTTGGCCGCCGCCAAAGAGAACTCACCGATATCGTCCTCCTGATGTCGCTCTTCGGCGCGTCCCTCTCCGTGGTGCTCGCACTGCTCGTGGGTCGTGCGCTCTCCCGGCCCATCGAGCAACTCAGCCGTGCGGCGGCCTCTGTAGGCGGCGGCAATCTCGGCGTCGAGCTTCCCGAAGCCCGCCACGATGAATTCGGTGTGCTCTTCCGGTCTTTCAACCGGATGGTTGCGCGGCTGCGCCAAACACGCGAGGCACTGTTGCGCGAAACCCGCCGGACAGAGGCGATCGTGGATCAAGCGGGCACCGGTGTCCTCGCCCTGGAAGCCAACGGCACCATTGCGCTGGTGAACCCGCGCGCGCGACAGATTCTCGGGGAAAACACCGAGGTCGGCGCCGCGCTGCCGCAATCATCGGAGACGGCGCTAAGGCTCGCTTCGGCGGTGCGGCGCTTCTGGCAGTCCGCCCGTTCCGAGCACACCGAGGAGATAAGGAGCGACGGCCGCACCATCCGGCTGCGACTTCGCCGGCTTCGCTCCGAAACCGGCCTAGGGGGCACGGTGATCGTACTCGAGGACATCACCGACGAACTTCGCTCGGCGCGCGTGCTGGCGTGGGGCGAAATGGCGCGGCAGGTGGCGCACGAAATCAAAAATCCGCTCACTCCCATCAAGCTCTCCGTCCAACATCTGCGCCGCGCGTATCGGGACGGCCGCCATGACTACCCGCAGATTCTCGAGCACAATGTCGAGGCCGTGCTGAGCGAAATCGACCGGCTCGGAGAGATCGCCCGGGCCTTTGCCCGCTTTGGAACCCCGTCCGCCGCGGAGGCCCCGCTGCAGCCCGTCGACGTAGCGCGCGTTGTCTCGGAAACGCTCGCCCTCTACCGCTCCTCGGCGGATGCCGCCGTCGTGTTCGCCAGCGAGATCGGGGACGACCTGCCCCCGGTGCTCGCGCGCACGGGCGAGCTCAAGGAGGTGCTGGTCAACCTGCTCGAGAACGCCAGAGAAGCGGTACAGGGCGGCGGCACCATCACCGTGTCCGCGAGCAGGGCGGGGCGGGAGGAGGTCGAAATACGTGTTGCCGATGATGGCGAGGGAATGCCGGAAGAGGTGCTCGGCCGCATTTTCGAGCCGCAGTTTTCGACCCGCACCAGCGGAACGGGTCTAGGCTTGGCGATCGTGCAGCGGCTGGTGGATGGATGGGGCGCGACGGTGACCGCGTCATCCGGAACGGGAAAGGGCACGGCCGTGAGCATGCTGCTCCGCCGTGCCCCTGCTCCTGACGCGGGCGGGTGATTGCGTAATCCCGCCGCAACCGCAAAGTTATCCTGCGGCTATTCGCCGGGGTGCCCGTGCCCCTGGTTCTTCGAGGTGCCGGACTCGTCCGCGTCGCGGTTGGTGCCGCGGGTGGCACGCTCCGAGGTGCCGAACTCCGCGCCCTCGTTGTGCGGCTGGTTCTCTGTGCCTTCGGGGGTCATCCCCGTGGTCTGTCCGTCGCTGCCCTG
>JBBSMO010000063.1:0-9384 GCA_038233155.1 Longimicrobiales bacterium | reverse complement strand
GGCGGACCTTGTCCGCTATATCCGACCGCTCGTCCCAAACCTCTGCCGCGACAATTTCGTCTATGACCGGCTGGGTACACGCCGATCGGACCGATGCTTCCCGGAGATCTCGATAGCCCCAATCGTTCACATCGACCGCGAAGCTGAAGCGTGAGACCAGCGGGCCTCGGGTAAGCGGCTCGCCGGTGCGGGTGCGGTCCAGGTCCAGCGCCGCCCGCTGCAGCAGTTCCTCTAGTACCCACCGAGGAATACAGTTGCCCGCCTCCGGGTAGACGTACGAGAACATCTGCAACTGCGCTAGCAGCAGCGGCCAGTGTTCCGCGGTTTTAGCGAGCAGGCGCTGCCAGTCCAGCCGTTGGCCGAGGCAGCGGATCAGGTGCACGATATCCGCCATGTCCTGACGGTGCCGTTCATTGATGAAGAGCCGGTGCCAGATCAGCTCCTCCGCCGGCGCTACGCGAACGGGAGTCGCCGCTAGGATGGCCGGCGCGCTGAAGCGATACCAATCTGCGTCTACGAAGGCGAGCCCGTTGCCCATCCCGAAGATGATATCTACGAAGTGTTCGCCAAGTGTCGCTTTGGCGAGCCAGTGCGGCTGCTCGAGGCGCGTGGTGAAGCCGGCCTCCCGCAACGCACCCATGGCTGCGACGAGGTGCGAGGGCTCGACGAACACGTCCAGATCCTTGGTCTCGCGGTAGATGCCGGTGTACTCGTAAATGGCGTATGCGCCGGTGATCACATACGGAATGGCGGCCTGGTTAAGGGCTCGGAGGGCGATTTTGTATTTTTCGCGCTCGGCCTCCGGAATCCAGAAGTCGCTATGCGTGAAGGATTTCTCCTCTTCTCTCGAGAGGCCGGCAACAGTGCTGGGTGTGGTTGCGGGAATGGTTGGCATCATCCGTTCAGGGCTCAGGTTCGCCCGGCGGGGCGCAAAGTTTGGGCCGATCCTCCAGCTTCCGCACCCCTTCCCGCGCCCCGCTCGGGCCGCTACAATACCGGCATGCTGAACGATTTGCGTATCATGTTCCGGAACAGTTGGGAGGCCTTCCAGCGCGAGCACACCAAGCGGGAGCCCGCAGATGAGGTCGCTGCGCTGCTGGCAGCGATGCGCCGCGAGATGGTGGCGGCGCGGGCTGCGCTGCCCGAGTATGCGGAAGCAGCGCAGGCCGCTGCGGCAGAGCTGGACAAGGAGCGGAAGGCGATCGCCGACTGCCAGCGAAGGCTCGGGCTCGCGGAGCGGATTGGCGACGGGGAGACCGCGCGGGTCGCGGGCGAGTTCCTCGAGCGGCACCAGCAGCGGGCGGCGGTACTGGAAACCAAGCTCGAAGCAGCGCGCGCGGAGCGGGAGCTGCGAGAGCGGGAAGCACGCGAGATGATGAGCCGGTACAAAGAGGCGGATGCAAACCGCTTCGCACTGCTCAGCCAGGTGCGGGCTCACCGGGCGCGGGAAACCATGCGGCAGGGTGATGGCGAGCCGGGCACACCCTTCGACGACTTCGACCGGATGGCGGACATCATCGATGACAACGCCGCGTATGCTGATGTGGCTGAAGAGCTCGGCGCGATGGACGAACGGCCGGATCGCGGGGCCCCGGCTTCGGCGGAGAGCGTAGAGCAACGCCTCCGCGAGCTGAAGGAGCGAATGCAGGGCTCATAGCGCGTCGCCCGCCTTCTATAGGTGTGAAAAAAGCCCCGCCAGCAACGCTGGCGGGGCTTCTGTTGACGCCTTGGCGGCGCCGGCGCTGCCTAGTAGTTCCGGTCGTAGCGGGTATTGCGCCCATAACCCGGCTCGTAGCCGACCGGGTTCGCCGAGTAGTTCCGGTCGTAGCCGGCGTTGCGGCGGTAGCCGCGGTCATAGTTGCGGAACTCGCCCCGCATAACCCGGATTGGGGTGTGGCTGGTGCGATCGCCGAACGGATCGCCGTAGTCAGTCTCGGCACGGCTATGGAAGTTCCGGTCATAGCCGGCGCCATACCCGTAATTCCGGTCGGTATTGCCGGAACCGTAATCCCGGTCATAGCCGGTGCGGGTAGCCCCGTATCCGCCGCCGCCGTAGGCGTTTCCGTAGGTGCCACCGGAGCCACCACGGTTGTAGCCGCGGTCGTAGTCGTTGCCCGACATGTTCCGGCCGCCGCGCTTGATGGCGTTCCAACCCTCGCGGGACTCGTCCTTGGTCTCGTTCCACGCATGCTGCGCGGTGCCGCCAATGCCGCGGTCGTAGCCGCGGTTGTACCCGCCGGTACCACGGTTGCCGTAGTTGCGGTCGTAGTCGCGTCCGAAGAGTGCCATGGTCGCCTCCAATTCTCTGTTGGTTGCTCGGGCCCCGCGCCGGTTGTCCAGCCCGTTCCCGCAGGTCGGGTGGGGCCCGAAAAGGTAGGTAAGCGGGTTGCAAGCTCCGTTCCAAGTTCCACCCGCCGCGGGGCCGCCAAAGCGGCAGAGGTTGTCGCGCCTCTGCCCCCCCGGTAGCTTCACGCGGAGATTCCCTTGGTAACGCCACCCGATCACCCGCCCGAACCGCTGATGGACGAAGCCAAGCTCGCCGCCCTCCGGGCCAACGCGCTCCTCCGTGACCTCGCCCCGGACGATCTCGCATTTCTCGCCGGGCGGATGGTGATGAACTCCTACGCAGAGGGCGAGTACATCTTTCGCGAGAGCCAGCCGCGCCGCTCCTTCGGAATCCTGCTGCGCGGGCGGGTGGAGGTTGTGAAGGGGCTGACGGGGCAGTCGCGCGTCCTGTACCAAATGTCAGCGGGCGAATCTTTCGGAGAGGGGAGTTTGCTGGACGATTATCCTCATTCGACATCGGCGTTGGTTGTGGCAGACGCAGAGGTGGTCGAGCTGCCCCGGAGCAACATCTTCCGAATCATGGAGGAGCGGCCGGCTCTCTTCGGCAAGCTGGCTCTCGCGGCGGCACAGGTAATTTCGTCCCGGCTGCGGCAGGCGAACCTGCGCCTCTCCGGCCTTGCGCAGGGCTATCTGTCGGGGGAGCTGCGCCGCGAGCACGATCTGCTCGGCGAACGCACCCTTTCCGACGACTACTACTACGGCATTCAAACGCTGCGGGCGACGGAGAACTTCCCCGTCACCGGCATCCCCATCTCGCAGTACCCGCACCTGATCAACGCGCTGGCGGCCGTGAAACAGGCAGCGGCCGAGGCGAATCGCGAACTGGGGCTGCTCGACGACGAGGTAGCCGGCGCGATTGTAACCGCGGCGCGCGAGATCCGGACCGGGCGCTTGCACGGGCAGTTCGTGGTAGATGTTGTGCAGGGCGGGGCGGGCACCTCCACCAACATGAATGCCAACGAGGTGATTGCGAACCGCGCACTCGAGCTGCTAGGAAAGCGGCGGGGCGAATACGATATTGTTCACCCGAACAACCACGTCAACCTCTCGCAGTCGACGAACGATGTATACCCTACGGCGCTGAAGCTTGCGGCCAACTGGTCCATAGCGGAGCTGTGCGGCGCGCTCGACGAGCTGCGCTCCGCCTTTCAGGCCAAGGGGGAAGAATTCGCAGATGCGCTGAAGATGGGGCGGACCCAGCTCCAAGACGCCGTGCCGATGACACTGGGGCAGGAGTTCACTGCATTTGCCGTGACCATCGGCGAGGACATCGACCGGTTGCGGGAGGCGGCTGCCCTAGTCCGGGAGATCAACATGGGCGCGACGGCGATTGGGACCGGCATCAACACAGATCCGCGCTATGCACCGTTGGTGCGCGAGCGGCTGGCGGAGATCACCGGCCTCGAGTTGATCACCGCGCCGGACTTGGTAGAGGCGACGCAAGACACCGGCGCGTTCGTGCAGCTCTCGGGCGTGCTCAAGCGGGTCGCGGTCAAGCTCTCGAAGATTTGCAACGATCTGCGGCTGCTCTCATCCGGCCCGCGGGCTGGGCTGAACGAGATCAACCTCCCGGCGATGCAGCCCGGCTCGTCCATCATGCCGGGCAAGGTGAACCCGGTGATCCCGGAGGTGGTGAACCAGATCTGCTTTCAGGTAGTGGGCAATGATCTGACCATCACCATGGCCGCGGAAGCGGGCCAGTTGCAGCTCAATGTTTTCGAGCCGGTGATTGGCTTCAACCTTTTCCAGTCGGTAGATATCCTCACCCGCGGCGCCGTGGTGCTGCGCGAGCGATGCGTGGTGGGCATCACCGCCAACAGGGAGCGCATGCGGCAGATGGTGGAGAACTCGATTGGCGTGGTCACGGCGCTCGTCCCCTTTATCGGCTACGAGCGGTCTTCCGAGGTTGCACGGGAAGCGCTGCAAACAGGGCGGGGCGTCTACGAACTCGTCCGCGAGAAGGGTTGGCTGCCCGAGCACGAGCTAGATGCCCTGCTCACGCCGGAGGCCATGACCCGCCCCCGCCAGATGCCAGCGGATGAAGACGCAGCGTGACGCTGGGCAGTTGATGCGCCCGTTGGCCAGTTGGCTCGCTCTGCTCTGGGTGGGCATACTGGGCGCCTGCTCCCCCCTCTACGTCCTGCGCGCCGGCTATGAGGAAGCCAAGATCCTCGCACGTCGGCAGCCCATCGAGAAGCTGGTTGCGGACCCCGCCACCCCCCCTGCAACGCGGGACAAGCTCGCGCTCGTGCTGGAGGCGCGCCACTTCGCCGCCGAAGAGCCCGCCCTAACTGCGGGGGAAAGTTACACGACCTTTTCGCAGCTCGATTCCGACACGCTGGCGCTGGTGCTTTCGGCGGTCCGCAAGGACCGCTTCGAGCCGCATACGTGGTGGTTCCCGATTGTCGGGCACGTCCCGTACAAGGGGTTCTTCAGCGAGAGCAAGGCGCGGCGAGAGCTGCGCAAGCTCGACGAGCGCGGCTACGACACCTACCTGCGGCCGACCAGCGCCTTCAGCACCTTGGGTTGGTTCAATGACCCGATGGTCTCGCCGCTGCTGCGCTACGACAGCGTCGCGCTCGCAAACACCGTGATTCACGAGCTGTTCCACAACACCATGTATCTGTCCGGTCAGGCCGCCTTCAACGAGAGCGCGGCTAATTTCGCCGGCGGCCAGGGAGCGATCGCTTTTTTCTGCCGTGCCGGGACCGAGGCTACCGAACTCTGTGAGCGCTCGCGCGCAGAATGGCGCGACGATCTGCTTTTCGGCCGCTTTCTGAACCAATTGGTTGATGATCTGCAGGCCGTGTATAGCCAGCAGGATCTCGATTTTTCCGAGAAGCTCGCGCGGCGGGAGGTGATCTTCTCCCGGGCGAAGACCACCTTTGCAGATTCGGTCCGGCCGCAGCTCAGCGCCAGCACCTTCGCAGCATTCGACCGGAATCCTTTGAACAATGCGACGCTGATCGGCCGCCGTCTCTACTACCGCCGCCTCGATCTCTTCGAAGAGGTGCTCGCCCGCTACCGTGGCGATCTGCGGCGCACCCTCGATGCGATCATCGCCGTCACGCGCGGCTCCGACGACCCGTATGCAGCGCTCGAGGCATGGCTGGGAGAATAGTTTGAATGCGGATTGCGGATTGCGGAATGCGAGCGGCGCGGACTGTCATCCTGAGGAGCGCAGCGACGAAGGATCTCCTATGGGCCCGGGAGAGATTCTTCGCTTCGCTCAGAATGACAGCAGTCGGAAAAACAACAGTTGCCCGCGGATGCCAACTGCTCCGCTCAAGATGCAGCGGTGCTCCTGCCGGGAATGGCAACGGCGGTCCTGATCCCGTCCCGCCGCAAACGAGTGAGGAAACTCAGAACGACCACTGTTCTCCCTTCCCCCCTTGCGGGGGAAGGGCCGGGGAAGGGGGGTTTTAGGGGCACCGCTCGTGGAAGGGGAGCCCCGCAGACGCGGCTCCAACACAGTTGCTCCCCCTCTCGCTCCTTGGGAGAGGGGGCGGGGGGTGAGGGCTGCCGCGGACGCGGCAGCACGGGTTCCTGCCCTTTACTTCTTCCTCGCGGCGGTTCCCGCGTCGTCCGCGCCTTCCACACCGAAGTCGGTGATGTGGACGTCCAGGTTGTGATTGACGCGCAGGCCGACGATCCCGTCTGTGTTGAGGTACGGAACGTCTTTGAAGCTGGCTACCTCGGTTCCGTTGATCAGGAAACGCGCGCTTTGCGGCCCGGCCTCGATGGCGAGCTGATTCGTGGCGGTTCCGTCGGTGGCGGTGCGGATCGCATCGCTTGCCGTCCATTCCTGCACGGTGTGAGTGTCACTCCCCGCGCGGTGCTTGACGAGGAACTTTCCATCTTGGCGGATCAGGAAGTACACATAATCCTGCCCCTCGCCGTTCAGCGCCCGGCCGCCTGCAATCAGTCCGTAGCCCTCCGGGTGGCGCGCCTGCGTCTGCTGCGCAAATGACGCGTGTGCCCGGAACTCACCCATTCCGTGGATCTGCGGGTCGTAGAGAATGACGGCCGGGCCCACGGTGACGTGGAAGCCGTCCCCCATTTTCTGGAAGATCACATTCTCTATCCCCGCGTCGGGGTGGTCCAACCGCACCTGCCAGCCCGCGGGAAAGTCGTGGTTGCCGGCGACCTTGTCGTCGGGGTCGTGCTGATGCTGCTGCGCCGCCAAGGGAACGCCAGCCAAGAGTGTAAAAAGCAGGAGTGCTGTGCTGCGCATGATGAGGCTCGGGGAAAACGGGTTGCGGATGCCGGATGTCGAACCAACGCTAACGCCGCCGCTTCCCGCGCGCCAGAGCCTGGCTGCCTCCCGCCCGGGCCGGAGTCGGCGGCACGCCTCCTGCCGAAGCATGTGCAAACCTTGTACATACCTTCACATTGGATGGAGCATGAGCAACCCAACGACTGAAAAGAATGCCGGTACCGCCCCCGCGACCAAGAAGTTGGAGGAGCTGTACGAATTACTTGAAGGAATGGATACGGCGATGATGACGACGCGGCGCCCCGATGGCTACCTGGTCTCTCGTCCCATGGCGACGCAGAAGCACGAGCGGGACGCCGATCTGTGGTTCGTCACGAATGTAGACAGCGACAAGCTGGACGAGTTGCGTGACGATCCCCACATCAACCTCGCGTACTACGACAACGATTCACGCGAGTGGGTGTCGGTGAGCGGCAGAGCGACAATCAGCGATAATCGCGCAAAGATCCGCGAGCTGTACGCCGCGGATTGGCGGGCCTGGTTCGGAGATGAAGGGGGCGCGAAAGACGGGGGCCCCGACGATCCGCGCATCCGCCTCATCTTCGTAGATGCCCATACGGTGGTCTACCTGAAGTCGGACCGGCCGCGGCCGCTCGTCCTTTTCGATGTCGCGAAAGGGATCATTACCGGAGAACCGCCCCGGATGGGGGAACTGCGGCGGGTGAGCGAAGCCGAACTGGCGGGGGCGTCAGAAAAGAGTTGAACAGCGGGGCAGGGCGGCCCGGAGAATCTCGGGAGCCCGCCCCGCCCCGGGGCGTTCAGGCCGGCGAAAGCATCATGGTGAGCTGGCGCCCTTCGATGCGGTCGCTCCGGCTTTCGATCGTCGCGATTTCATCCAGCGCCTCCGCGACGTGCGACATCATTTGCCGGCCGAGTTCTGGCCGGCGCATTTCGCGGCCGCGGTAGCGGACGGTGACTTTGACCTTTTTACCCTTCTTGAGAAAGCGGCGGGCGTTGTTCAGCTTGAATTCGAGGTCGTGGTCGTCGGTCTGCGGGCGCAGCTTGACCTCTTTGACATCGATGGTTACCTGCTTCTTCCGGGACTCGCGGTCTTTTTTCTTCTGGTCGTAGCGGAACTTGCCGTAGTCCATGATCCGGCAGACGGGCGGTCTGGCCTTCGGCGCGACTTCGACCAGGTCCAAGCCCTGATCGGCGGCGGTGGTGAGAGCTTCGTCAATGGCAACGACGCCCAACTGCTCCCCTTCGGCATCGATCAGCCGGACCGGGCTGATGCGGATCTGGTCGTTGACTCTTGTTCTGGTGATGAGACTTCTCCCGACGGCGGGTGATCAAGATTGCGAAGCGAACGCCTGGTTCGGTGCACAGTACCCCGGAAGCGCGCTGCGGCTCCGGCAGGCGGCAAACGGGCAACGGCGATGCTTGCGAACGACCGCGCCACAGCCCACAATACATGTCATTCGCAGAGCAAGCATCGTTCCCGTTACGCGAGCATCGTTGATGCCCCGAACCGCCGCGCCGCCCGCCGCGGATGCACGCCTCCGCCGCCTCGACAGCTTGGGCCGGCTGCTGGACGATTCGATTCCCATTCCGGGCACCAACCGGCGCTTCGGCGTCGAAGCGCTCATCGGGCTCGTGCCGGGAGTTGGAGATGGCGTAGGCGCGTTGTTGTCCGCCTACATCATCGTAGAAGCGGCCCGGTTCGGCCTGCCGCGCGCCACCCTGGTGCGGATGGCGGGACATGTCGCGCTGGAGGCCGTGGTAGGCGCGGTTCCCGTGCTCGGGGACCTTTTCGACGCAGCGTACAAGGCCAATCTTCGCAACGTTGCGCTGCTAAAGGACCACGTCGGCACTCCGGTCGCCGCCAATCGTGCGAACCGCCGCTTCGCCATTGGGTTGGTCGCTGGTTTGATCATCATCTTGATTGGCGCGGGTGCCGCCGCAGTCTGGCTGGCGGCTGCGGTGCTGCGCGCTACCGGGGCGCTGTAAGCGTTTGTTGGCATCATCATCTCCCTCATTCAACTATCGAGCAATGAAACCTCGCTGTGCTGCCAGAGAATCGTTCCGCTGTGCCGTATTCACCTTGTTTGCGGGTATCATGGTGTCGGTCGCGCCTTCCGAAGCGGCCTCGCAGGAGCGGCCGCTCGGCACCTTGCGCGATCAAGCCGCAACTCGCCAGGAGTGGCTCGAGCTGCGGCTTGAGCGCGTCTTGCCCCGCCTCATGCGAGAGCAGGGCGTCGAGATGTGGATTCTGCCGATGCGCGAGTACAACGAGGACCCCGTCTTCGGCGCGCTGGTCTCGCCGACCACCATGGCGGCGCGGCGGCGTACCATCTACGCATTCTGCGACCGGGGAGCGGAGCAGGGCGTCGAGCGCATCGCGATCGGCGGCACCTCGCAAGGCGATCTGTACCGGGTGGTTCGCGATCCGGGAGCGGCGGTGGGCACAGCGGGGACTGACCGCCGCCCCGCCGAGCCGTACGGTCCCGATCAGTGGAAGCTGCTCCCCGCGGTGGTCGAGCAATGCGACCCGCAGACCATCGCCGTGAACATCTCCCCTACTCACGCCTTCTCGGACGGGCTCACCGCCGGAGAGTGGGAGCAGCTCCGCGAGGCGCTGCCCCCAGCGTACCGCGACCGTGTAGTGCGCAAGGAACTGCTCCCGCTGCACTATATAGAGGAGCGCCTGCCCGAGATGTTGCCCGCCTATGTGAAGCTGCAGGAGATCGCGCACTCGATCATCGGGACGGCCTTTTCCAACCAGGTGATCGAGCCGGGGGTGACCCGCACGCAGGACGTCGTCT
>JBBSMO010000062.1:0-9422 GCA_038233155.1 Longimicrobiales bacterium | reverse complement strand
GGCTGGCTGATCGACCCCTACGCCGCGCATGCGTTCATCTATCGGCAGGACGGCAGCGTGCAAACGGTTTCTTCGTTCGATGAACAACTCTCGGGTGACCCGGTGCTCCCCGGCTTCCGGCTGGAACTCGGGCGGCTGCGGTAACGGTCCAGTCCGCGAAGGCGGACTTGGTGTGGTTCCAGCCGCAACTTCAGCCGTTCGGCGCGCCCGCAATAGTCCGCCTCACCCGGCTGCCGTTCTCCCCCTCCCCCAGAATTGGGAGAGGGGGCCGGGGGGTGAGGGCCTCCCGAGGGGCACCGAATGCGTGTCGCGCCCCTCCCCCGGCTCCCGCAACTACTGCACTCTTGCGGGTTCCGTAACCAGCCGCAGCAGCGCCTCTTCCACCAGCCGGTCCGCGTTGCGCGAGCCTTGGTCGCTGTTGTTCACGATCATGGAAAAGACCAGCCACTCGCCGCTCTCCGTATTGAGGTAGCCGGAGAGCGCGCGCGTATTGGCGATGGTGCCGGTCTTCGCGCGAATGCGGCCTTCCGCGGGGGTATCGCGGAAGCGGTTCCGCAGCGTCCCGTCTATGCCGGCGATCGGTAGGGAGGCGTACCAGACCTCCCAGTTCGGACTGCGGAGCATGTGCTTGAGCAGCCCCATCAGCAGCTCTGGCGTGACGTAGTTGTAGCGCGAGAGCCCGGAGCCGTCGGCCATGATCAGCTCGGCCGCGGGGAGCCCCCACGAGCGGAAGATGCTGTCCACTGCCGCTACGCCATCCCGGGAGGTGCCCGCGCCGCGCAACTCGCGCCCTAGCGTCTTGAGGAAGATCTCGGCGATTTGGTTCTGGCTCGGCTTCATCAGCCCTGGCAGAACTTCGCGCAAGGGAGGAGATTGATGCACGAATACCGGCTCTGGCGCGCGCGCTGGCTCGTGCAGATCCGCCATCACCATGGCGGGCCCGTCTACGGCAATGCCCGTCGAGCGCAGCGTTTCGCGCAGCATGGAAACGAAGAAGCGGGTGGGGTCGCGCACCGCCAGGTCGCGCTGCACGAAGGTATCGGCGGGGATCTCGCCGGTGACGATGATGCCGGGGCCGTTGGGATCCCGGTCGAAATCGATGTCCGGCTCGCCGCCCGCGGCGATGGTGACGGTGCCGTTGTCTACCGGCAGGTAGCCGGTAGGCGGGTCGAAGGAAACGGCGCCCGGTACGCCGGTACGCGAGCCGGGGAAGACAGTGGTCTGCACGGCGCCCTCGTTGAACTCGAGAGCGCTGATCTCCGCGGCGTAGTACGAGCCGAGGTCATCCCACGCCCAGCCGCGGCCGAGGGTGATGGCGTCAAAGGCGGTGTCGACACCGACTACCGAGCCGGCGACGCGCTGCACCCCCTTGGCTCGCAGCGAATCCGCCCAGGCCCGGAATACCGTTCGGGCATCGCCCTCGCCGAAACGCGCGGAGATGGTGGGGTCGCCACCGCCGATCACCACCAGATCCCCCTGCAACACCCCGTTGCGGATGGGGCCGCTGGCCGCAAGAGTGGTGCGAAAGCGATAATCCGGCCCCAGTGCCTCGAGCGCCGCGGCCCCGGTGGCAAGCTTCATGTTCGAGGCGGGCATGAAGAACTTGTCCCGGTTCTGCTCGAACAGCACTGCCCCCGTTTCGGCAGATTCGACGGCAACCCCCCAGTGTGCGTGGCGGAAGGCGGTATCGGCGAAAATCGCTTCGAGTTCCCTGGCAGCGGCGGCGGGCGCGGGGCCTGTAGAGGGCGCGGTGCAGCCGCCTGCAGCTACGGCTACTGCGAGGGCGAGCAGGGGGATCAACCGACGGAAGTGAAGCATAGATGCAAGGCGAAAGTGTAAGCGTTCAGCCGCCAAGCAGCGCAGCGAGTCTGCCGCGGCCGTTCTATGGCGGCAGGCCAGCCGGGTCAGCCGGCTTGTTCTTCTTCGCGCGGCAAGGTGCGCGGGAGGCGCAAGGTGAAGACGCTGCCCTCCCCGAGGGTGCTTTCCGCGGTCACATCACCGCCTAGAAGCCGGGCGAGGCGGCGCGAAACGGTGAGCCCCAGGCCCGTCCCCTGTACGCGGCGGCGCGCTGTCTGCTCGACCTGCAAAAAGGGCTCGAAGATGCGGTCCAGGTCCCCGGCGGCAATTCCTATCCCAGAGTCGCGCACCCGCACCAGCCGCGCGTCTCCGCGGGCTTCGGCGGCGACACAGACTGAGCCGCTTTCCGAATACTTGAGGGCATTGGACACCAGGTTCAGCAGAATCTGCCGCGCCTTTGCGAGATCGGTGTTGACCGGGAGCGCTTCCGCCGACAGTTCGCTGGCGAGTGCCAACTCCTTTTGCTCTGCCAGCGGCGTGAGCAACTCGACAACATGCCGCACCAGGCTACGGAGGTCGAACTTCTCGGGAACTACCTCCTCCTTGCCGGCCTCGATGCGGCTGAAGGTGAGGATCTCGTCCACCAGCTCGACCAGGTGCTGTGCGCCCGCGTTGATCCGCGAAAGATGGTACCGCTGCTTCTCCGTCACCTCGCCGGAAACACCGGCCTCTAGCAGATTTGCGTATCCTATGATGGCGTTGAGCGGAGTCCGCAGCTCGTGGCTCATAACCGCCAGGAATTCGGACTTCGCCTTGTTGGCCTGTTGGGATTCTTCGAAAAGCCGTGCATTGTCTACCGCCGCGGCGGCACGGTGGGCGATTTCTCCCGCAAGCGCGGAGTCCCGGCCGCCCGGCGGGCACTGCTCGCCTAGGGGGGTGAGCAGCGAAACGGTTCCGAGTGCGGACCGGCGCGCGACCAACGGAATGACCAGGAGCGACGCCTTGCCACCAGTCAATGTCATCTCTGCCGACTGGCGCTTGCAGCTTTCGATGGCGCTCAGCCGTGCCGCCACGGCATCGGCCAGGTCAGTGACACCCGCGAAAGCCGGGTCGGCGGCTGCGCTGGCGACCCGCCTCGGCTGGCGGCGGCCGTCCGTGAGATGAAAAACGCACAGCCCCGCGAGTGCGGGCACCGCCAGGTTGCAGAGCTTGCCGAGATTGCTCTCATAATCGAGAGACGATGACAGGATGAGGCTGGCTTCGGACAGAAAGGTGGTACGTTGGGCCGCTGCCTCCGCAGCCGCGCGCGCCATCCGCTCCTCCTGAAGCTGCCGCTCGCGCTCTTCCGCCTGCTTGCGATCTGTGATATCGCGCAGCGAAACGAGCTTCGCCGGCGCTCCCGCCCACTCCGTTTCGACTAGGCGCAGCTCGGCATACACCAGCTCGCCGCCGCGGCGCAGCAGTTCGATCTCCGGGGGTCCGTCTACGACGAGAGGATAGCCGAACTCACCGCCGAGTATTTCGCCCGCCGGGCGCCCAAACAGGGCCAACGCGGCGGGGTTCGCGAAGCGTACGACACCCGTGTCATCGATTACCACAATGCCGTCCGGAAGCTGCTCGATCAGGCTGCGCAGCCTACCGTCGGCGTTTGGCCTGGCTTCGGAATCACGCTTCGGCTTCGCTACCACCATCATCCCCTAGCTCTCGCGCTGAACCGCACGGCCGGAAAGTACGCCGCTTATGCCGTGAAGCGGTTCGCGGATGTGCATTCCGGCCGAGGCGATGGTGAACTCGCGCAGACGGTGATCGTGCGACGAGCCGCGCATCTTCAGCACCGTGAGAACCCGGCGCATGAGGCTACGCGCTTGGTAGACCGAGCTGTCGCCTTTGGCTGGCATCGACATCAAGCTACGGGTTCTGGTGAGGCTTGGAAGTCGGGCGCGAGCCCAGCGAGCACCCGCCGGGCGTCCGACAGATCGCCGGTCACGCGCCTCAACGGCTCCGGCGTCTCTCGGACCACGGTGGGCGTGGTGAGAATGCGGTGCGTTTCAGCCGCTTCGGGGTCGCGGGTTACGTCTATCACCTTGAAGTCACAACCCTCTCCCTGCAACAGCTTCACGCAGATGTGGCGGAGATTCGCCTCGGCCCGTTGAGAGCGCGGCGATTCGCCCGCAATGTACAAGGTGAATCGATACTCGCTCATGAGCTGCCCGGGCCGGCTGGTGCAGGTGTCGTCTTCGGCGCAAAGCCGGTCATAGCACAAGAAAACAAGATAGTGCCGGAACCCGGCTCTTCGCCAGCCCGCCGTTCAGCCGGCCGGCGCTGCCATCGCCAGCAGCTCTGCCGGGTGTATCGCCCGCCGCCCGCCGCAGAAATCCTTGATCTGGGTGCGGCACGAGAAGCCCGGGGCGACGACGATGTCGCCGGCGTTGGCGTTCCGAACCGCGGGGAATAGCACGCGCTCGCCGCAGGCCCGCGATATCTCGTAGTGCCCCTCCTCGTACCCGAAGCTGCCCGCCATGCCGCAACAGCCGGAGTCGAGCATCTCGACGTCAAGGCCGTCTACGCGGCCCAGCAGCTCGGCAGTCGGCGCCATTCCTACCAGCGCCTTCTGATGGCAGTGGCCGTGTACCACCGCGCGTCGTTCCAGGCGGCCCGGGCGAAAGCCACTCTGGCCGGCGAGGAACTCCTCGAAGGTATACGAGTGTTCGGCGAGAGCGGCGGTCGCGGGGTCATCTACCAAGTCGGGAAGCTCGTCGCGCAAGGTGAGGATGCAACTCGGCTCGAGCCCGACAATCGGCGTACCCGCGGCCGCTTCGGCTCCCAGCGTCTGGACTAGCTGGCGCAGAGATGACTTCGCCTCGTCGAGCAATCCCTTCGAGATCAGCGCGCGGCCGCAGCAGACGTCCCGCCGCGGCAACCGAACCTCGAACCCGGCGCGGTCCAGAACCGCCGCCGCGGCGCGCAACGGCTCCGGTTGAAAATAGTTGTGAAACGTGTCGTTGAAGAGGATCACCTTCGGGCGGCCGCTCGGCCCGGTCCTCCGCTGCCGCTTCCACTCGCGTGCGAATGGCACGGGCGCGAGTTCGGGTAGTACGCGCCGCGGGTCTACATGGCTCGCTCGTTTTACCAGCCCGCCGAACAGCGATGTCCCAATGTTGGCGAGCACCGGGAGGCCAGGAAGCATCGAGCCGGCCTTGGCGAAATCGTGGATGTGGCCGAAGAATCGTGCCGCTGGCGGTGTGCTGCCGGTAGCACGGTAGTGCTGCGCGAGGAACTCGGCCTTGTACCGCGCCATGTCCACGCCCACGGGGCACTCGGTTTTGCACGCTTTACAGGCGAGACAAAGATCGAGCGCACCGAGCACCGCCTCGCTGCGCATTCCTGGCAGGCCGCCGCGCATCGCTTCCCGGAGCGCATTCGCCCGCCCGCGGGTCGAGTGCTCTTCCTCGGCCGTCACCATGTACGAGGGGCACATGGTGCCGGCATCCAGCTTTCTGCAGATCGCCATTCCGTTGCACTTCTCCACCGCGCGGTCCCAGCCGCCTTCGGCCGAGAAGTCGAAAAACGTCTCGCCCGGGGGGGTCGCGGCGTAGGCTTCGCCGAAGCGCAGGTTTTCCGTCATCGGCGACGCATCTACGATTTTGCCCGGATTCATCCGCCCGCCGGGGTCGAACAACTGCTTGGTTTGCCGGTGCAGCGACATGATCTCGCGCCCGAAGAGCAGGGGAAGGAACTCCGAGCGCGCGAGCCCGTCCCCGTGCTCGCCCGAGAGCGAGCCGCCAAACTCGACCACCAGCTCCGCGACTTCGCGGGCGATCAGGTGCATACGCCGCACCTCCTCGCCCCGCTTCAGATTCAGATCTACACGGATGTGGAGGCAGCCCTGCCCCGCGTGCCCGAAGAAGCCGGTGGTCGTCTCGTGCCGCCCCACGAGCTCATCGAAACGGCGCACGTACTCGCCGAGCCGTTCGGGCGGCACTCCGGTGTCTTCGACGAAGGGGACCGGTTTGACATCCCCCACCGTGCGGTAGAGCAGCCCGAGCCCGGCACGGCGCAACGCCCAGGCGCGGTCTTGTTCGGCGGGGTCCAGATAGATGCCGGTGTGCGGCGAGCCGGGAAGGATCTTCGCGCGCCCCGCGAAATCTGTCGCTAGGGCGCGCGCCGAGTCCGCGTCCGGAGCGAAAAACTCGACGTACAGAACGCCGCGGGTATCATCCGGCACCAACGCGGCGCTCTGCCGGTGCTCGAACATATCGCGGGCCGAGCGGAGAATGCGGTCGTCCACGATCTCGAGCGCGGACATTTGGGGCTCGCCCAGGATGTGTGCGACCGCATCCATCGGCGAGTAGCGGTCGTTGAAGGCGAGCAACACCAGCGCGCGCGCGGCCGGGAGGGGGACGAGCCCGACCTCCGCTTCCACGACGGTGGCTAGCGTTCCCTCGGAGCCGGTGATGAGCCGCGCGAGGTTCAATTGCTCGTCTGCGAGCAGCGCATCAAAATTGTAGCCGGATACGCGCCGCGGCACGCGCGGGTACCGGCCGAGCACCTCGTCTTGGTGCGGCTCGAGCAGAGCCAGCATCTGGCGCGCGAGCTCGCCTTCCAAGCCCGGTGCGCTGGCGACATCACCCCGGCGCATCTCGGCGAAGCGAACGCTCTCGCCCCCGGCGAGGACACAATCCACAGAGCGCACGTGGTCGGCGGTCTTGCCGTATACTACGGAGCGCGCGCCGCAGGCGTTGTTGCCTATCATCCCGCCTATCGCGCACTGGCGGAGCGTCGCCGGGTCCGGACCGAACTGCAGCCCGTGCGGCAGCGCTGCGCGGTTCAACCGGTCCAGTCGCACGCCCGGCTGCACGCGCGCGGTAGCCGCGGCCGCGTCGATCGCGAGAATGCGGTCCATGTGCCGCGTGAAGTCGATCACCAGCGCTGCGCAGACGGTCTGGCCGGCGAGACCGGTGCCGCCGCCGCGCGGAAGCACCGGCACCCCCTCCTCCGCCGCGAGCCGCATGGCCGCTTCTACGTCCGCACGGTCGCGCGGCAGCACCACTCCGAGCGGCAGGATCTGGTAGATGGATGCGTCGGTGCTGTAGAGCAGCCGCGATTTGCTGTCGAAACGCACCTCCCCAGCAATGCTCTCGCGCAAGGCGCTCTCGAGCCGCGCCGTGTTGGCCGGCGGGGCGCTCATCTCCCTGACGCTTCCCCGGCGGCGCGCACAGCGGCCCCGGAATCCCACCCGCCGGCGATGGTGTCCCGCAAGTCGTAGCCGGACATCAACCGCCCTTGGTCTCGGTCTCGGGAAGCAGCAGGCGGAAAACGCTGCCCTTGCCGGGCTCCGATTGCACATCGAGTGTACCGCCGAGCAGCTCCGCGAGGCGCATAGAGATCGGCAGTCCCAGCCCCGTGCCGCCGGGGTGCGCGTTCGGGAGCTGCACGAACTCGTCGAATATTTTCGGCAGGTCCCCCGCGTCAATGCCGATCCCCCGGTCGCGGACGGCGACCTCGACCGCGCCGCCGTCCTGGCGGGAGCAGCCAACCACGACTGGTTGGCTTTCCCCGAACTTGATGGCGTTCGAAATTAGGTTCAGCACGATCTGGCGAACCCGCCGCGGATCGGTGCGAACCGGTGCCAGCGGTTCGGGGCAGTGCAGCGTCAGTTCGGTGTCGCGCTCGCGGGCGAGCGGTTCGACCGTCACGAACAGGTCCTGAACCAACTCCTCTATGTCTACATCCTCGATCTGCAGCTCCAACTTGCCTGCTTCCAGCTTCGAGACGTCCAGCACATCATTCACTAGTTCGAGCAGGTGGCGCGCTGCTCGTTGTGCACGCCCGAGCCCCGCCGCCTGCTCGTCGTTCAACTCGCCGTAGATCGAGGAGAGGAGCAGCTCGTTGTAGCCGACGATCGCGTTGATCGGCGTGCGCAGCTCGTGGCTCATCGCGGCGTAAAAGCGGCCGCGGGCGTTGAGGGCGCTCTCGCGCGCCGCATCCGCCTCTCGGGCTTGGCGTTCGGCGCGGTGCAGCCGCACCGCGTGGCGAAGAGTTTGCCCCAGGCGGTGCGGTGCTGCCTGCCCTTTGGTCAGGTAGTCAGATGCCCCCGCTTTCATCAGCTCGACCGCGAGCTGTTCGTCTCCCTGCCCGGTGAGCATGATGATGGGGGTGCGAACCCCCGCCTCCCGCGCCTCCCTTACCACACGCAGCCCATCGCCGCCCGGCAGGCGGAAGTCCAGGAACACACAGTCGAAGCGTTGTTGCTTCAGAATGGCTACGGCATCGGCAAAGGTCGTAGCTTCGGTGAACTCGATCTCGTACCCGGCGGTCTTGGAAAGGCCGCGCCGCACCGCTTGGCGGTCAACGTCGTCGTCGTCGACGAGGAGCACCTGAAGCGGCGCATCGTCGTAGGCATCCGCGAGGGGAGACGGCAGAGCGGCAGTGTGCGCGTAGGTACGGGGGGCTGGATATTCCTTCACGATGGGCTGCCCGTCAGGGCATCTCTACCAACGTCCAATAGCGATTCAGTGTCGCCATCGCCTCGACAAAGTTCACAAACGTCAGGGGCTTCAAGATGTACCCGGCCACGTTCAAGTTGTACGCCTCTACGCGATCCCGCTCGTCATCAGAGGTAGACAGGACCACCACCGGGGTGGCGGAGAGCCCATCGTCCGCCCGCAGCTCGCGCAGGAACTCGATGCCGTTCATCTTGGGCATGTTCAAGTCCAGCAAGATCATACGCCGCTCGGCTGGCACCTCGCCGTTGCGGAGCATTTCCAGCGCCTCTATCCCATTCCCCGCTACGAACACGGGGTTCAGAATGTTGTTCTTCTTGAAGGCACGGCGGACGTTCATCACGTCTACCTCATCGTCTTCTACCAACAGGATAGTGGTCATTCTGTCGTTCATCGCAGAGCTGTATTGTCGCTGGGTGGCGGCCGGAACGGTGCGCCGAGGCGTGCAAAAGGCGGTCCGCGCATCGCTGGCGCGTGCCGGTAACAGCTCATGCTCCCTCCTCGCGCGCCATCGCCGCTTCAGCCCAGGTGAAGCGGAAAGTGGCGCCTTCGCTCGGCGCTGAACCTACGCCAGCCGGTTGGTCATGGTGCCTCCTCAGGCGCGTTCGGTTGAAGCGGCGGCTGACTTCGGCCAGGTGAAGTGAAACGTGCTGCCGCTGTCCGGCTGCGACTCGATGCGCACGCGGCCGCCGCGGCTCTCGACCAGCTTTTTGACAAGCGACAGGCCAATTCCCGTTCCCTCTACCGTATCGCGGGATTCGAGCCGCTGGAAGATGCCGAAGATGCGCTCGTGATACTCCGGATGGATACCCGGCCCATTGTCCGAAACGGAAAATTCATAGAAGGCGCCCCGCTCGCGGACTCCGATCCCGATGTGCTGCGGCCCCTGCTCCGGCCGGCCGTACTTGAGCGCATTCGCCAGCAGGTTCATGAAGACCTGCTGCAGTGGCAACCGCTCGGTGTGCAGTGTAGGAAGGGAGTGCGGGACATCGATCACGGCCTCAGCCGGTGGCGACAACAGATCGATCACTTCGGCAAGCAACTCATCTACAGAGACCGCTTCGGCTGCATCCGCCGAGCGCCCCGCGCGGGAGAACTCGAGAATCCCGTCAATCAGGCCTT
>JBBSMO010000061.1:0-9462 GCA_038233155.1 Longimicrobiales bacterium | reverse complement strand
GGGCGAGTGGAACAAGCAGCCGCCGCCACCCGACCTGCCGCCGGATGTGGTCGCGGATACTTCGGCCCGTTATCTGGAAGCCGTCACACGGCTGGCCGGCTGCTCGTTGGCCGAACTCACCGGCAGCACTGCCGGGGCGGGCTGATGCCGCCGCAACGCCGGAGGCTGCGCCAGGGAGTCGTAATCCTCCCGAGCGCGTTTACCGTTGGTAATCTGTTCCTTGGCATCTGGGCCATCGTTTCCGCGTCGCAGGGGGCGTTCGCGTTCGCCGGCTGGCTGATCGTCATCGCCGCGGTCGCCGACATGCTCGATGGCCGCATCGCCCGCTTCACCGCAACTGGCAGCGCCTTTGGCGAAGAGCTCGATTCCCTGGTAGATGCGATCAGCTTCGGGGTGGCCCCCGCGCTGATCATGTACTTTCTGTTCTTCCAAGATGCAGGGTGGAGCTGGTTGATCTCCTTCATCTACATCCTGGCAGCTATCGTGCGGCTCGCCCGCTTCAACATCGAGCAGGCGGGCACAACCAAGGCGGCGTTTCACGGCCTCCCCTCGCCCACCGCGGGGGTCGTACTGGCGACCTACTATGCCTTCACGCAAACCGATTTCTTCGGAGCCTTTCTCGGAGATATCCTGGTCCCGCAGGCCGCCGCGTGGCTGATCATCTTGGTGGCGGTGCTGATGGTGAGCAATGTGCTTTACCCGGTGGTCCCGCGATTCAGCCTGCGCACGTGGAGCGGCCGCTTCGCCATGGTGGTCGCAATCGCCTCGCTCATTGCGGCGTTTGCTTTTCCGGCGCTGTATTTTTTCCCGATGGCGCTGCTGTACATCACCTACGGCCTGGTGCGTACCGTGATTCTCGGCTTTTTAGACCGCCTGCCCGACCGTGACCCGCTGATCGACGAATACGATGATGACGAGCCGCGGCCCATCGAATACGACCAGATGAACATTCGCGAGGAAAAGCGGGAGCGCATTCGCCATGAGGAGCGACAGGAGCGCGTCTGATGCACTTCCGGGCGGAAATCCGCGTGCTCCCGCGCGGGGGGATTCTGGACCCGCAGGGCGACGCGGTCCAGCATGCGCTCGCGGCGCTCGGCTTCCAGCAGGCGGGCACAGTTCATGTCGGCCGGCTGATCACGGTGGCACTCGAGGCGGAAGATGAAGCTGCTGCGCACGCCGCCGCGGAGGCAATGTGCCGCCAGCTCCTGGCGAACCCCGTGACGGAAGATTTCGAAATCTCGATTGCCCGGCCGGAAGCCGCCGCCAGATGAAGATTGCGGTGGTTACCTTTCCCGGCTCGAATTGCGACTACGACTGCTACAAGGCGCTGCAGCTCACGACGGGCGCCGATGTCGGGTTCGTCTGGCATCGTTCGCAGGACCTGGAAGATGCGGATGCCGTTTTTCTTCCTGGCGGGTTCAGCTACGGAGATTACCTGCGCGCTGGCGCCATTGCCCGCATGAGCCCGGTCATGGCAGCGGTGAAGCGTTTCGCGGCTAGCGGTCGCCCCGTCGCCGGGATCTGCAACGGCTTCCAGATCCTCTGCGAAGCGGGGCTGCTGCCGGGCGCGCTGATTCGCAACCGAAGCCTCAAGTTCATCTCGCGGCCGGTACGGTTACGCGTCGAACGATCGCTCGCCCCCTTCACCAGCGCGTACAGCGAGGGGGAAATTCTGCAGATCCCCATCGCGCACGGGGAAGGTTGCTACGTTGCCGACCCTGCCACACTACAGGAGTTGGAAGGGCAGCAGCGCATTATATTTCGCTACGTTGACGCTGACGGCAATGCGACCGCCAGCGCGAATCCCAACGGCTCGATCGGCAACATTGCAGGCATCGTCAACGACGGTGGCAATGTGCTCGGGCTCATGCCCCACCCGGAGCGGGCGGTCGAGTCGCTGCTCGGCTCCGCCGACGGGCAGGGGCTGTTCCAGTCGCTCGAAAGCCACTTGAACGCGGCGTAACCCGCTGAGGAGACCCGATGAAACCAATCTTCGCTCTTTTGATTTCGCTGGCTACCGCGGCACTTCCGGCCGGCGCGCAGGAAAGCGGCGCCATCACCCCCGGGATGAACCCGGAACAGGTCACCGCGGTCTTCGGTCCGCCCGCCCTCACGCGGGTTCAGGGGGATTGGAGCTACCATTTCTACACCAACGACTGCCTGCCCAGATGCGGCTCGGATGATGTCGTTTTCTTCCGCAACGGGGCCGTAGTCTCTGCCGTGCTCCGGGCGCCGGGGCGCCGCTTCACCGGCGGGGCCGCCGCGCCTGCACTGGTCCGGGCGCAGCCTGGCGGGCCGGCAGCCGCATCGGGAGCGGGCGCGGGCGCGGCGGTAGGCGGTGTACGCGTCGAGACCATGCCGTCGCGGCGACAGCCGGTGAACTTAGGCGTGGTGCGCGGGCGGCCCCCTGCCCCGGAAGATACGCTTCGCGGCGATTCGCTCGTGGTCGATACCATTCCGGCAGACACCATTCCCCGCGGGCCGATTCCCAACCCGGGCGAGCGCCGCGACCTGCTGCGCACGGACGCCTTTCGCGAGGATTCGCTGCGGCTGCGCTCCCTGCGCAATGACTCCGCCCGCATCCAGGTTCGGCCTTCGAGCCGCCCGCCGCCCGAACGTTGAGCCCTTCCGCTCCCTCAGCCGCACCGCCGCAGCCCCAGCCGCGTGCAGGTGACCCCGCCATCACCGCGGAGCTGGTGCGCGAGCACAAGCTCTCCGCCGACGAGTACGAGCTGATCCTCGGCGTACTGCAGCGGGAGCCGACCTTCACCGAGCTTGGAATCTTCAGCGCGATGTGGTCCGAGCACTGCGGCTACAAGAACTCGCGCCCGCTGCTCCGCACTCTGCCGACGGAGGCCCCGTGGGTGCTGCAGGGGCCAGGCGAAAACGCCGGCGTGATCGACGCCGGAGACGGGCTTGCCGTCGCTTTCAAGATCGAGTCGCACAATCACCCTTCCGCTATCGAGCCGTACCAGGGCGCGGCGACGGGCGTGGGCGGCATCCTCCGCGATGTTTTCACCATGGGCGCCCGCCCCATCGCGGTGCTCAACTCGCTTCGCTTCGGCGAGCTGGACGGCCCCGGCTCGGACCGGGTCAAGTACCTGTTCGCCGGCGTCGTCCGCGGGATCGGCGACTACGGCAACTGCGTCGGGATTCCCACGGTCGGCGGCGAGGTTGCTTTCGATGCGGCCTACGAAGGCAACCCGCTGGTCAATGTAATGTGCATCGGGGTAATGAAGGCGGACGAGCTGATCACCGGCATTGCCGAGGGGCCCGGCAATCCGCTGATGACGGTGGGGGCCCGCACCGGCCGCGACGGAATCCATGGTGCCACCTTCGCGTCTGCCGAACTCACCGAAGAAAGCGAGGCGCAGCGGCCGCAGGTGCAGGTCGGGGACCCTTTCACAGAGAAGCTGTTGCTCGAGGCTTCTCTCGAGCTGATCCGCTCGGGGCACATCGTCGGCATCCAGGACATGGGGGCGGCGGGGCTGGTCTCGTCCTCTACCGAGATGGCGGCGCGCGGCGGCACGGGCGTGGACATCGAGATCACGCGCGTGCCTGTCCGCGAGCAGCGGATGACGCCGTACGAAATCCTGCTGTCCGAAACCCAGGAGCGCATGCTGGTGGTCGCCAAGGCGGGCCGGGAAGATGAGGTCCGCGAGATCTTGGGCAAGTGGGAACTCGAGGCGGAAACCATTGGCGTAGTCACCGACACCGGCCGCTACGTGGTGCGCGAGAATGGCGAGGTCGTGGCTGACATCCCCGGTGAACCGCTCGTTGGCGGCTGCCCCTCGTACACGCGCGAGGGGCGGGAGGCGCCGGAGGTCCGCGAACGGCGCCAGCGGCGCTTCGACCAGCTCGAACCGCGTGAAGAGGAGATCGACCCGGCCTGGACGCTGCAGAGGCTGCTGGATTCGCCCACCATCGCCTCCAAGCGCTGGGTTTGGGAGCAGTACGACACTACCGTGCGCACCGGCACGGTGGTGGGGCCCGGCTCGGACGCCGCGGTGATCCGCCTGCGCGGAACCGGCCGCGCCATCGCGGCTACGGTGGATTGCAACGGCCGCTACGTCTACCTCGACCCGCATCGCGGCGGCAAGATCGCCGTCGCGGAGGCTGCCCGGAACCTCGCCTGCAGCGGCGCCTTGCCTCGCGCGGTGACGGATAACCTGAATTTCGGCAACCCGCTGAAGCCGGAGGTGTACTATCAGATGAGCGAGGCGGTGCGCGGAATCGGCGAGGCGTGCCGGGCGCTCGATACGCCGGTTACTGGCGGCAACGTCTCGCTTTACAATGAGAATCCGCGCGGCGCCATCTTCCCGACCCCTACCATCGGCATGATCGGGGTAATCGAAGATCTGGAGCACGTCACGCGTTCCGGTTTTCAGAACGAGGGAGATGCAATCATTCTGTTCGGGGGCAACACCGCCGGGATCGGCGCGAGCGAATACCTGAAGACGGTGCACGGCTTGATTGCGGGCGAGGTGCCCGATGTGGATCTCGCGGGCGAGCGGGCGCTGCAGACGGCGCTGCTCGAGTGCATCCGCGCGGGTTATATCCGCTCCGCCCACGATTGTTCGGAAGGCGGGCTGGCCGTGGCGCTTGCCGAAAGTGCCATTGCGGACCCCGAGCAACCGTTCGGTGCCGATGTGAACTTGGACGATGAGCTCCCGCTCGTCCCGCTGCTCTTCGGAGAAGCGCAAGGCCGGGTGATTATCAGTGTCGCGCCTGAACACGCTCGAACAGTCATAGAACGGGCTCGGTCCCGCGGCGTGCTCGCACGGCAGATCGGCCACGTGGGCAGGCGGTCGGAAGATGCGCCCTTCCGCATCCGCACCAGCAGCGGCGCGATTGACCTTCCCGCCGGTGAATTGGCGGATTGTTACTACGCCGCAATTCCGCGGCGAATGGATCGCTCGCCAGCGGAAATCGCAGCCTCGCTTGAATCGCCGGCGGGCGAGATCTGAGTCCGTGCCGCGCCGTTATCTTCGTCAGAACAAGGCTTTCTGATGTGTGGGATTGTTGCCGTCGCCGGAGTTCCGGACGCTGCGCGTGCTGCCTTTCTCGGCCTGTACTCGTTGCAGCACCGTGGCCAGGAGGCCGCGGGCATTGTCGCCGTAAACGGACCCGAACCTGGCAGCAGCCGGCTTCACAAGGGCACCGGGCTGGTTTCGGAGGCCATTCCGGAAGGCGAACTGCAGGCGCTTCCAGGAGATGTCGCGATCGGCCACATCCGATACTCGACGGCGGGCGGTGCGGGGCTGCACAACGCGCAGCCGCTGCTGGTGCGGTACAGTGAGGGGGACCTCGCCCTGGCGCACAATGGCAACTTGACCAATGCGCAGGAGCTGCGGGACCGGCTGGTAGGGGAAGGTGCGCTCTTCCAGACCACCATCGAC
Organism: Longimicrobiales bacterium; assembly: GCA_038233155.1. Classification (GTDB taxonomy): domain Bacteria; phylum Gemmatimonadota; class Gemmatimonadetes; order Longimicrobiales; family Longimicrobiaceae; genus JBBSMO01. Next base: position 4,063 of record JBBSMO010000061.1, on the reverse strand, counting down.
TCCGAGGTGATCGTCCATCTGATCGCCCGGTCGCGCCGCGAAACGGTAGACGGGCAGGTGGACGACGCACTCTCCCAGCTCGACGGCGCTTTTTCCCTGCTGATCACCATTGGCGACGCGTTGTACGCCGCCCGGGACCCCTACGGTTTCCGGCCGCTGGTAATCGGGTACCGCGAGGGCGGCTACGTGCTGGCGTCCGAAACGTGTGCGCTGGACATCAGCGGAGCGCGCTACATCCGCGACATCCGGCCTGGCGAGGTGCTGCGCATCCAGAACGGAGAGATCACGCAGCTCCGCCCGCTGCCCACATTGACGCCGCCAGCCCCCTGCGTCTTCGAACTGGTCTACTTCGCGCGTCCCGACTCGCGCCTCTGGGGTCGCACGGTAGACCGGGCCCGCCGCGCTTTCGGGCAGCAGCTCGCGCGCGAACAACCCGCGGATGCGGACATCGTCATCAGCGTTCCGGACTCCGCCAACTCCGCGGCCCTCGGCTATGCCGAAGAGTCCGGACTCCCTTTCGAGTTCGGGCTGATTCGCAACCACTACGTAGGGCGCACCTTTATCGAACCGTCCCAGGCTAACCGCGACTTCAAGGTACGCATGAAGTACAGCCCCGTGCGTGAAGTCCTCGAGGGCAGGCGCGTGGTCGTAGTGGATGACTCGATCGTACGCGGGACCACCTCGCGCGGGCTCGTCAACTTGCTGCGTGATGCCGGTGCCAAGGAAGTTCACTTCCGCCTGGCCTCGCCCCCCGTTCGCAACCCGTGCTACTACGGCATCGACATGCCGACCCGTGAGGAATTGATCGCCTCGGACCACACCCCCGCCGAGATCGCCGAGCACCTCCACGTAGACTCTCTCGGCTACCTCTCGCTAGAGGGCATGCTACGTTGTGTAGAAGATGGCGGACCCTTTTGCCACGCGTGCTTTTCCGGCGACTACCGCGCCCCGCTCGTAGATCTCGAGAAAGGATATGCGGTGACAGCTAGCTGCAGTTGAGTTGAAGTGGCGGGGCCAGTGACCAGGGACCGGTACCCTTCCCGCACCTGTAACCTGTAACCTGTAACCTGTAACCTGTAACCTGTAACCTGTAACCTGTAACCTGTAACCTGTAACCTGTAACCTGTAACCTGAAACCTGTAACCTGTAACCTGAAACCTGTAACCTGAGCAGTTCATGAACTACCGCACGTTCCCCAACACCGACCTCACCGTCTCCGAGGTTGGTTTCGGCGCCTGGACCATCGCCGCCGGGTGGTGGGGCGATTTCACCGATGAAGAGGCGATCGGTCTGTTGCGCAGCGCCTTCGATTTAGGCATAACCCTCTTCGATTCCGGCGATTCGTATGGCAACGGGCGCGCGGACGAGCTGATCGGGCGCGCCTTCGCGGACCGGCGCGACGAGGTAGTGATCACCACCAAGATCGGTTACGACTGGTACAATCACCCCGACACCCGGCGGGGACAGCAGGCGCGGCCGCACGACTCGTCGCCTGATTTCATCCGCTTTGCCGTCGAGCAGTCGCTGGAGCGGCTCGACACCGATGTGCTGGACTTGGTCGCCTTTCACAACGTCACCCTCGATCATGTAGAGGATGAGGCGGTTTGGGAGACGTTCGAGCGGCTGAAGGAAGAGGGGAAGATCCGTTATTGGGGCGGTGCGCTCGGGCCGTCGAACGGGTTTCTATACGAGGGCCTCGGGCTCATCCGCGACCGTCGCGCTACCTCGCTGCAACTGATCAACAACATCCTCGAGCCCTTCCCCGGCCAAAAGCTGACGGATGCGGCCGAGGAGACCGGCGAGACCGGGATCATGGTCCGCGTGCCGCACTCGTCCGGCATGCTCGAGGGGCAGTACACCAGGGACACCGAGTTCGCCAAGCACGATCACCGCCGCCACCGCCCCCGTTCATGGCTGCTCAATGGTCTCGAGAAGATCGAATCCTTGCGGTTCCTGCACGAAGGGCGTGACATGACGCTGGGACAGGCATCGCTGAAGTGGCTGCTCGCCTCGCCCGCGGTGATCACCACCCTGCCCAACATCTACAATCACGAGCAGCTCGAGGAGTTCGCCGCCGCCCCGGACAAACCGGATCTGAGCGCCGGGGATCTGCAGCGCATCGCCGAATTACAGCGGACCAACTTTGACGTGCACGAAGAGCACATGCGGTACAAAGGAACCATGCACCGCGAGGGCGAGCCAACGGTCGCGCCGCCCTACCGGTATGACGGAGACGCGTACGGAGCGGAAGTGCCAGAGCGGGTGGGTGTGGCTGGGTAGGAAGAGCCGCGGCAGGCGGCGGTCCGACAGGACGTGCAGATGCCTGCCTTGGGTCTCGTACCCCCGGCAGCACGGTAGTGGGTTTATACTCCCGGCAGAACGGGGGTGCGGGTTTGGGGCACCGCGCCGGCCACCGCGCGCGCAATCAGCGGCCCATGCAGCTTGCCATTTTCGATGAAGATTTTGTTCGCGTCGTTGCCGGCCGCGAGCACGCCGGCGATGTAGACGCCGGGTACGTCGGTCTCGAAGGTGGCGGGGTCGTGGCTGGGAACTCCGCTTGCTTCGTCGATCGACACGCCGAGTTCGCGTAGCAGCTTCGGCTCTGGTACGTACCCGGTCATCGCCAGCACCCAGTCGTTCGGCAGCGTGGTCCGCTCACCGGTGTCGAAGCTTTCGACAACCACCTCGCGCGGGCGGATCTCGGCGACGCGGTGGCGCCATAACGCAGGGATCGAGCCTTCCGCGATGCGGTTGTCGATGTCCGGGCGCACCCAAGGTTTGACGCCGCGATCGAGTTCGTCGAAGAGGTGCACCAGCGTCACCCTGGCACCCTCGCGCCAAACCGTGAGCGCCGCATCCGCCGCGGAGTTTCCGCCGCCGACTACGATCACATCCTGATCGAAGTAGGGATAGGGCTCGCGGAAGTAGTGCTCGACCTTGGGCAGCTCCGCGCCCGGCACATCTAGCAAGCGCGGGTTGTCGTAGTAGCCGGTGGCGATGACCACGTTCCGGGCGTGGTGAACCGCCGCCGTGGTGCCTCGTTGCGTAGTCTCGATGCGAAACGCGCCGTTCGCCAGGCGCCCGATGTGATCTACGGATTCATACTGGCGGACGCCGAGACCGAAGAAGGAAACCACCTTCCGATAATAGCGCAACGCCTCGCGTCGCGTGGGCTTGTCACCCGCCGTCGTGAAGGGGATACCGGCGAGTTCGAGCTTCTCGGGGCCGCTGAAGTAGACGGTGTAGATGGGGTGCTCGATCATCGCCTGGGTGACGGCGCCGCGGTCGAAGAGGGTGCAGGACAGCCCGGCATCGCGCGCGGCGATGCCAACGGCGATGCCGCACGGCCCCGCTCCGACCACTGCCAGTTCTACACGGTCGCCGCCGTGCCTCCCTTCAGCCATCCTCCGTCCCGATCACCCGCAGCGCCTGCTCGAAGTCGGCGATCAGATCCGCTGCATCCTCGATGCCGAGTGAAAAGCGCACGAAGCCGTCATTGATCCCCTGCGCGGCGCGCTCTTCGGTGCTCAACGCCGCGTGCGAGGTGAGCCGCGGCTCCGAAACCAGCGTTTCCACGCCTCCGAGGCTTACGGCTACCGTAGCCAGCCGGAGGGCACCGACGAAGCGGGTAGCAGCCGGGATCCCCCCCTCGATTTCGAAGCCGATCATCCCGCCGAACCCGTCCAGCAGGCGCCTGGCAAGCTCCGCCTGGGGGCCATTTCCCAACCCGGGGTAAAAGACTCGTTTGATGCGCGACTGCCCGCTGGCCCACTCTGCCACCGCGGCGCCATTGCGGTTATGGCGTTCCATCCGTACCGCCAATGTCTTGATTCCCCGCTCGACGAGCCATGCAGCGTGCGGGTCGAGCGCGGGGCCGAGAATGCGCGCCCGCTCCCGCACCATCGCCGCCAGTTCGGCGCTGCCGGCTACCGCGCCGGCGGTGACATCGCTGTGGCCGCCGAGGTACTTGGTCGCACTGTGAACGACCAAGTCCGCCCCGTGCTCGAGCGAATTTGTAATCGCCGTTGCTCTAAGCGCATGAACACTAAAGCCGGTCACCGCC
>JBBSMO010000060.1:0-9582 GCA_038233155.1 Longimicrobiales bacterium | reverse complement strand
TTGAAGCCACCACGGCCGCAGCCGCGGGCATCGCCGGCACGCTGACCGATGACAGTGACTTCCGCATGTCCATCGTAGATGCCGAGGGGGCACAAGCCTACCCAATGTCATCGTGGCCTTATCTGCTTGTGCCGTCCCACTTCGAAGATTGCTCGAAGGGTCAGGCGCTCGCCGAACTTGTGCAGTGGGCGCTGCGAAATGGCGGCGATTACGCAACGGAGCTGGACTACGCTCCCCTTCCCGATGCCGTTCGCGAGCGGGTGCTTGAACGATGGGGCACGGTGACCTGCGGGCCGGACCGGCAGCCGGTCCTCGGCGCGGTGTAACTCTAGGTGCAACCCGTTCCCGAGCGGGCGGGGGTCCTCTCCGGCCCTCACCCGCCGCCCTGGGCGCGGCTTACGCGTGTATGGTCCCGCGGCAATGTAGCAGACCGGTTGTATGGCTTGGCACTGCTGCTGTTCGGCCTCACCATTCCGGCGCTGTTCGTTTTCATCGTCGTGCGTATAGCCGGGGAGGCGATGCCGGCCATCCGCGAATTTGGCTGGAGCTTCGTGACCAGCTCGGCGTGGAACCCGGTTGCCGGCGAGTTCGGCGCTCTGCCGTTCATCTACGGAACGGTGCTCTCGTCCATTCTAGCGCTCCTCATCGCGCTCCCCCTGGCGCTCGGTCTCGCCATCTTCCTCACCGAACTCGCTCCCCGTTGGCTGGGCTCGCCCATCGCCTTCGCGACCGAGCTGCTGGCGGCGATCCCGAGTGTGGTTTACGGCCTGTGGGGTATTTTCGTTCTCGTGCCGTGGCTGCGCGAGTCCATCCAGCAGCCGCTGGCGGAGCGGTTCGGCGATAGCATCGTGCTCTTCCGCGGCCCTGCCTACGGCGTGAGCGTGATGGCCGGCGGAGTGATCCTCGCCATCATGATCATCCCGTTCATCTCCGCGGTTTCGCGCGAGGTGCTGGCGGCCGTGCCGCGCTCGCAGCGGGAGGCGGCGCTGGCGCTGGGCGCTACGCGCTGGGAGATGACCTGGCAGGTCGCGGTTCCCGCCGCGCTGCCGGGCATCATCGGAGCGGTGATCCTCGGGCTGGGCCGCGCCCTAGGCGAGACCATGGCCATCACCATGGTCATCGGCAACCGGCCGGATATCTCCGCCTCCCTTTTCGCGCCCGGCTACACCATGGCGAGCGTGCTGGCAAACGAGTTCAGCGAGGCGACGGGCGACCTGTACCTGGCCGCGCTCATGGAAATCGGGTTGATCCTCTTCGGTATCACCATCATCGTCAACTCGTTCGCACGCCTCCTGGTGTGGCGGGTGGCGAAAGGGCGCGGCACGTGAGCGCAACCACCGCCGCCCGTACCCCGCGCGAGCAGCGCCGCCGCGTGACCAGCGGCCTGATGCTCGCGCTCACCGGCGTAGCCGCGCTGCTCACGGTGCTCCCCTTGCTGTTCATCTTTTTCTACCTGATGCAGGCGGGGCTGGGCGCCATCAACCTCGCTTTCCTCACCAAAGTTCCCGCGCCGGTCGGCGAAGCCGGGGGCGGCATGGGCAATGGCATTGTCGGTACGCTCATCATGGTGGGCGCGGCTGGGTTGATCGGGCTTCCGCTCGCCATCGGTGCCGGTGTCTACCTGGCCGAGACCGGCGAGTCCAAGCTCGCGAATTCGATTCGCTTCATCGCCGATGTGATGAATGGTATTCCCTCGATTGTGGTGGGGATTTTCGTCTGGGCCTGGGTCGTGGTCTCGATGGGCCATTTCAGCGCGGTGGCCGGTGCCATCGCGCTGGCCATCATGCTGCTCCCGATGGTGACGCGCACCACGGAAGACATCGTCCGTCTGGTGCCCGCCGAGCTGCGCGAGGGCGCGCTCGCCCTCGGCTTCACCCGCTGGCGAACTACCCTCGGCGTCGTCTTGCCGGCCGCGGCCAGCGGCATCATTACCGGAGTCATGATCGCGCTGGCCCGCATTGCCGGCGAAACGGCGCCGTTGCTCTTCACCGCGCTCGGCAACAGCTTTTGGGAAACCGATCTGACCGAGCCGATGGCCGCACTGCCTCTGCAAATTTTTCAGTACGCCATTTCTCCCTACGACGAATGGCACCGCCAGGCGTGGGCAGGCTCGTTGATTTTGATCAGCCTGGTGCTGCTCGTCAGCCTCGGTGCCCGCTTCCTCTTCCGCAGCCCTTATCGTGAAAGTTAGCATGCCACAGATCAAGGCTCCGCAAGAAACCGCGCCCGCCGCGGACAACAGTGGAGCGCTCACTTTCAGATCGTCGGACGAGGTCGCCATTCGAGCTTCCGATTTCTCCTTCTGGTACGGAGCCACGCAGGCCTTGAAGGGGATTTCTCTGCAGGTTCCCGCCCGGCAGGTCACGGCACTGATCGGCCCTTCCGGGTGCGGGAAATCTACCTTCTTGCGTTCGATCAACCGGATGAACGACCTGATTCCCGGCATCCGGCACGAAGGCGACATCGAGTTGATGGGGCGGTCCGTGTACCGTTCGGAGCAGGACGTGGTGCGGTTGCGAAAGCGCGTGGGGATGGTGTTCCAGAAGTCCAACCCGTTCCCCAAGTCGATCTACGACAACGTTGCCTACGGGGCGCGGGTGAACGGGCTGGCCAAGCGCGGCTCGCAACTGGATGACCTGGTAGAGGACTCGTTGCAGCGGGCCGCGTTGTGGGACGAGGTCAAAGACCGGTTGAAGCGGAGCGCTCTCGGCCTCTCGGGCGGCCAGCAGCAGCGGCTCTGCATAGCACGGGCATTGGCTGTGCAGCCGGAAGTCCTGCTGATGGACGAGCCGGCCAGCGCACTGGACCCTATCGCCACCCAACGCATCGAAGAACTCATCTACGAATTGAAGAACGACTACACCATCGCCATCGTCACGCACAACATGCAGCAAGCCGCACGGGTTTCGGATTTCACGGCCTTCTTTTACATCGGGGAATTGGTAGAGCTGGGGCGCACCAACGAGCTCTTTACCACGCCGCGCGAGGAGCGCACAGAGGCGTACATCACCGGGCGGTTCGGGTGAGTCCCGTGCCGGGGGTCCGCCACTTTCACGAGGAGCTGGCGCGACTGAAAACCCGCCTGCTGGACATGTCCAACCTGGCTGAGGAGCTGTTGCGCGAGTCGGTGGAAGCTCTGCTCGAGCGGGATCCCGAGAAAGCCGGGAAGATCATTGCCGCCGACAGCCGGCTGGACGCTTTCGAGATGGAGATTGACGACGCCTGCATCCACCTTCTAGCGTTGCAACAGCCATTCGCTAAAGATCTGCGCCTGATCACTACGGCGATGAAGATATCGAACGATCTCGAGCGGGTGGGAGATCACTCGGTGAACATCGCCGAGAGCGTGCGGCATTTAGCAGAGCAGCAGCCGCTCACCTCGTTCCCCGCCATCGAGGAAATGGCGACCATTGCTTCCGAGATGCTTTCCGATGCACTAGATGCGTTCATCCGGGAAGATGCGGAAAACGCGCGGAGCGTCTGCCGCCGCGACGACCGGGTAGATGCCCTGCAAGATGATCTCTTCCGCATCATGCTCACTCACATGATGGAGGACCCGCGACGGATCGGGCCGGGGATGTCGCTGCTGCTCGTGAGCCGCAACCTCGAGCGCGTAGCGGACCTCGCGACCAACGTAGCGGAGGATGTGGTATTCCTGGTTGAAGGTAGATCGATCAAGCACAAGGCGGAGCAACGCCCGGCGAGCTGAGGCAGGACGCGGGCGGCGTGTCGGGTTGACCCCCGGTGCTGGCGGGCGTACAATGCCGCAGATTCAGGCACTCACCGCCCGCTCTTCCCTCCCGCCCGATGATTCCTACCGAACATCCCGGGGACGTTTCCGTAGCCCCGGCCGATCATGCGCCAGTGCCGTCCGTCCCCTCGCCCTCTTCACAAGCCGTCGAGCAGTTGATCGAGGAGGTGCAGGAGGACGCGGAGCCACTGCAGATCGGATCCGGGCTTCGCGGGCGTTGCGCAGTCGTGACCGGCGGAGCGACCGGTATCGGCCGCGCGGTAGCGGTCGAGCTAGCCCGCAACGGCGCCAACGTCGCCTTCAACTACTTCTGCCATCCTGGCGAGCCCGACCTCGCCGCCGAGGCGGATCACACCGCGCGGGAAATCGCGCAGCTAGAAGTGCGCGTCTTCTGCTCTGTCTGCGACGTCCGGGATTCCGCGGCCGTCGGTGACTTCGTCGCGAAGGCGCATTCCGCACTCGGCGGGCTCGACATCCTGATCAACAACGCCGGCGTAGGACGAGACCGTGCTCTCTGGAAGCTGACGGACGAACAATGGGAGACGGTGCTAGACACCAACCTCACCGGATCATTCAATATGATTCGCGCGGTAGCTCCGTTCCTCCGCCGGCAGAATGATGGAAAGATCGTCAACGTGTCGTCGGTTCACGGGCTGCGCAGCGAGTTCGGGCTCGCCAACTATTCGGCGTCCAAGGCGGGGCTGCTGGGGCTGACACGCTCGGCGGCCCTCGAGCTAGGTCCGAGCAACGTCAATGTGAACGCGGTCGCACCGGGTTATATCCGCACTACCCGCCTGACAGAGTCCGTTCCCGCGGAGATTCTCGACCGCGCGCGGGAGAAGGCGGTGCTCGGCCGCCTGGGCGACCCGCAGGACGTAGCGCATGTCGTCTTGTTTCTCTGCTCCGAGTACGCCCGGCACGTTACCGGCGTGGTAGTACCGGTAGACGGAGGACACCTGCTTTGACCACACGCCTTATCCAGGTATTGATTTTCCCGTTGCTTCTGATCATAGCCGCTACGGGGTGCGGCTCCCGCGGCGTACCCGGCCCTGGCGCGGAAGGCGACGCCCAGCCCGCGATGCGCCTCGAGGGGCAGCGGGTTCTGGTACTGCCAGTCCAAGCCGCCGGTACCGATGCGGCATTGCCTAGGGAGCAGGCCACCGCGGAGCTGCTCTTCGCATTGAGCGAACGGTCGCCGGCCACGACCTGGGTCGCACCCGCCGTTCTCGAGCGGGCGCTTGCCCGGTCTCCCGGCTACGCTGCCGATCCGGCCGCGCTGCCTGCCGATCCCCTGCTGCATCACGGCGAGCGGCACGCAGCAGACCCGCTCGCCAGCGAATTGCGCAGGTATACTGCTCTGGCAGACACACGCCTCGTCCTGCTGCCGCGCCGCTTAGCGGTTGCCGGCGCGGGCGCTGATACGCTCGAGCTCGAAGCAGCCGTGCTGGATTCGCGCACCGGCGCCGTCCTTTGGCTGGGCTCCGGCCGCGCGCCCTATGCGCCGTCGGCTGTGGCCGCGGCGTTGCGGCAGGTGGCGGCCTCGCTTGCCGAGCGGCTGCTCGCGAGCCCGGAAGGTGCGGCATGAGCCGGAGCGATTGGCGGAAGGCGATGTTCGCGTTGCTGCTTTGCGCTGGCGCCGGGTGTGAAGCCGGCGACGCGCCTGCCGTGCTACCAGCGCCCGAAGCCGTGAGCGACCGCTACGGCGAGCAGGCGAGCGCCGGGCTGAGCGGCAATGTGTTGCAGGTGACGGTGCCGCTCGCCGACGCACTGCTCCGCGGCGGCTCGCTTTGGCGGCGCAGCGGCCCCTTCTTCTACCTGTTCTCGCCCGCTACCCGCGACTTGTTCGTCGAATACCCAGATCTCGCGGGCGTTCGCGTGGTGGCGACCGACGCGGCGGGAACGGAGCTTGCCCGTGCCACTTTGCGGCGAGAGGTTCTGTCCGAATTCCAGTGGCGCGAGGCGCTTTCCGTCTCGGCCGTCGCACAAAAGGAAGGCACCGCGCGCCCTCGTTCCATCGAAGAACTCATCTACTTCGGTCAAGACCACACCGACTTCACGTACGCGCCCGGCAGCCGCCCCAGGTAGCCCGGCGGGCGCACAGAGCTGAAACGAAATGCCGTCCACTGTCACACTCATTCCCGGCGACGGGATCGGGCCGTCCATAGCCGAAGCCGTAGTTCGCATCCTCGACGCCGCAGGCGCGGGGATCAGCTGGGACCGCCGCGACGCGGGGGTATCCGCGCTCGAGCGGCACAACACGCCGATCCCCGACGAAACGCTGGCCTCGATCCGCGAGCACAAGATCGCGCTCAAGGGGCCGCTCACCACCCCCGTCGGCACTGGCTTCCGCTCGATCAACGTTGCGTTGCGAAAGGAATTCGACCTTTACGCCAACGTGCGCCCCGCCCGAACCCTCGTTCGCGGCGGGCGCTACGAGGACATCGACCTCGTCCTGATCCGCGAGAACACCGAAGGGCTCTACAGCGGCATTGAACACTACGTGGGCATCGGCGGCGACCCGCGCGCCGCGGCCGAGTCGGTGATGATCGTTACGCGCTTCGGCTCGGAACGCATCGTCCGCTACGCCTTCGAATACGCGGTATCTCGCGGCCGGAAGAAGGTAACGCTGGTGCACAAGGCGAATATCCTCAAGTATACCCAAGGCTTGTTTTTGGATGTCGGCCGCGAAATCGCCGCCGAATATGAGGGCCGCGTCGCGTTCGAGGATCGCATCATAGATGCTACGGCGATGATGTTGGTCATGGACCCCTATCGTTTCGACGTCATTGTCACCGAGAACATGTTCGGCGACATTCTGTCCGATGAAATCGCGGGATTGGTAGGCGGACTAGGGCTCGCGCCCGGCGGCAACATCGGCAAGGACGTGGCGATTTTCGAGGCGGTGCACGGGTCCGCGCCCGACATTGTCGGCAAGGGGATCGCCAACCCGACGGCGCTGCTGCTCGCGGCTATTCTGATGCTCGATCACATGGGCAAACCCGAGGTCGCGGCCAGGGTTCGCGACGCAATGCAAGCCACGCTGGATGAAGGCAAAGCTCTTACGAGCGACCTTGGCGGCAGCTCCTCTACCGGCGAGTATGCCGACGCGGTCATCTCCCGCTTGTGAAGCTGCGCGAGGGGCAGCCGGAGTGCCGCAACTGTGGCAAGCCGATCGAGAAGGAAGACAGCAAGCGGTCGCGGCTCTGCCGCTCCTGCCGCGGCGAGGTGATCCGCCGCGCGACGCTCTGGAGCCGCATCGCGGGCGTGATTGTCGCTACCGTTCTGGCGTTTTATGTCTTTGGTGTCGTGCAGCCTGGCGAGCGGTTCCTGATCGGGTGGGTCGCCCTGGTAGTTCTCTCGTATTTTGGAGTGGCCAAGCTTACGCGCCGCATTGCGTACGACCTGATCCGCAGCCGGGGTGTGCCGCCCGCCTCCTAACCCGCCGCGTCGCTCGGACTGGCTTGCCACGCCGTTACGCGAGCGGCATATTCGCCGCCGTACCCGGTCATCAACATCTCAAAAGCTGCACCCATATTGCAATGTTTACTGGCGTAGATTTCTTCAACGTAGATTCTCTCCTGTCGGAAGAGGAGAGGATGATTCGCGATACCATGCGGCAATGGGTGGATGATGCCGTGATGCCCGTGATTCAGGATGCGTACATCGGGCGCCGCTTTCCGCGCGAATTGATCCCGCAGATGGCTGAGCTTGGCATGTTCGGCGCCAATCTTCCCGAGGAGTTCGGGTGTGCGGGGCTGAACAACGTCGCCTACGGCATCATCATGCAGGAGCTCGAGCGCGGCGATTCGGGTGTGCGCTCGTTCGCGTCGGTACAGGGCGCGCTCTGCATGTACCCAATCTTCGCCTTCGGCAGCGAAGACCAGAAGCAGCACTACCTCCCGAAGATGGCGGCAGGCGAGATCATCGGTTGCTTCGGCCTCACCGAGCCCGACCACGGCTCGAACCCCAGCGGAATGCTCACCCGCGCCGCCCGCGACGGAGACGGCTGGGTCATCAACGGCGCCAAGATGTGGATCACCAATGGCAGCGCCGCGGACATTGCCATCATTTGGGCGAAAACCGGCGAAATTGACGACGTCTCTTCAATTCGCGGCTTCATCGTCCCCACTGACACCGACGGTTTTACCGCGCGGGATCAGAAGGGCAAGCTCTCGCTGCTGGCATCGGACACCTCCGAATTGGCGCTGCTGGACGTGCGGGTGCCGGGTTCCGCACTGCTCCCCGGCTCCGGCGGCCTGAAGAGCCCCCTGAAGTGCCTCAACCAGGCGCGGTACGGCATTGCCTGGGGCGCGGTCGGCGCCGCCATGGCGTGCTACGACGAGGCGCTCCGCTATGCCAAGGAGCGGGTGCAGTTCGGCAAACCCATCGCGGCCACGCAGATCCAGCAGATCCGCCTTGCGGAGATGCTGACCGAAATCACCAAGGCCCAACTGCTCTGCCTGCAGCTCGGCCGTTTGAAAGATGCGGGAACCATGCGGCCGCAGCAGGTCTCGCTAGCCAAACGCAACAACGTGGACATGGCCGCGGATGTCGCCCGCGAGGCCCGGCGGATATTGGGCGGCAACGGCATACTGATCGAGTATTCGGCAATGCGTCACATGGCGAATCTCGAGTCGGTGTACACATACGAGGGTACGCACGACATCCACGGCCTCATTCTAGGGCAGGACATCACCGGCGAAAGTGCCTTCTGAGCGCTCGGGGGAAGGGTTGACACTCCGCCGCTCTTGACCTAAGTTTGGCGTCCTCTTGCCGATGCACCGCTAGCTCAATTGGCAGAGCAGGGGACTCTTAATCCCAAGGTTCCAGGTTCGATTCCTGGGCGGTGCACTTTGGGTGACCGAGTTTGTCTGTGCGCCCGTAGCTCAGCTGGATAGAGCGTCTGACTACGGATCAGAAGGCCGGGAGTTCGAATCTCTCCGGGCGCACCTGAGCGGCGGAGTGCTACAGCGGCACACGCCGCTCGTGCATGTGGGTCGTTGCTCCTGTGGCGGAATTGGTAGACGCGCAAGATTCAGGATCTTGTGAGCGCAAGCTTGTGGAGGTTCGAGTCCTCTCGGGAGCATTGCAGTGGCTGGGCCCTGGTGCTGAAACTGGTAGACAGGCCAGACTAAGGATCTGGTGGCGGAGACGCCGTGGAGGTTCGAGTCCTCTCCAGGGCATTGACAACTTGGGGGGTGTGTATGAGTCGCGGCGCCGCGGGTTCCGGAAACGGGCCGGGTGCCGAGGAAAGTCCGAGCTCCGCAGGGCAGGGTGCCGGGTAACGCCCGGGCGCCGCAAGGCGACGGAGAGTGCAGCAGAGAACAGACCGCCGATGGCCCGCGGCAGAGCGAAGCCGAAGGGCACAGGCAAGGGTGAAACGGTGCGGTAAGAGCGCACCGCGCGGCTGGCAACAGACGCGGCATGGCAAACCCCACCCGGAGCAAGGCCAAACAGGAACGAGGAGCGGCCCGCTCCATGAAGGTTGTAAATCTTCGCAGTTCCGGGTAGGCTGCTCGAGGCCATCGGCAACGATGGTCCCAGATAAATGACTCACCGCCTATCACCGGCCTTGCCGGTGGTGGCGGAACAGAACTCGGCTTACAGCACCCCCTTCACGCGCCCGTAGCTCCGCTGGATAGAGCGTCGGCCTCCGGAGCCGAAGGTCACAGGTTCGAATCCTGTCGGGCGCACTCCGTAAAGCGAAGCCAGACCGCAGTTTAGGGTCTGGCTTCTTGCTGTCCCGGTCCCGCACAGTCCCCGCTTGTGTGCGTATAGTGTGCGGGTTCGGGGAAGTGTGCGGGTGTGTGCGGATCAGGCGGGGCGGGCTC
>JBBSMO010000059.1:0-9605 GCA_038233155.1 Longimicrobiales bacterium | reverse complement strand
CGGGTAGCTTCCAGTCTCATCCGCCACGGAGACCCCGTGCGCCTCGGGTACCGCGAGCCCAAGCATCTCGCCCGGGGGCATCGCCCAGGAAGTCGCGTATTCATAGCCGCGCCCGCCCTCACCGCCGCGCGGCGATGCATCGATGTAGTCCAGAAATGGCAGAAAGTTGACGGCAGCGAGCAGAAATGCGATCAGCAGCGCGCCGGCTGCAAGTGCCAGGCGGCGCGAGAGTGCCCGCGCGTCGCGAAATACCGCCAAATGCCAGAGCAGGAAGACACCCCACAACCCCGCGGCAAGCAAAAGGTAGTAGTTGCTCTGGATCTGGAACGAAAGCAGCGAAAAGCCGAGTGTTGTGGCCAGCCCTACGAACCAACGGATCTCGCCGGTGCGGATCCCCCGGTGCAACAGAAAGAACACCAGCGGCGCGAAGGTGGCGACGATGGTACGCCCGTCGTGACCGGCGTACACGAACGACATCATCAACCCTGTGAACTCGAAGGCAAGGCCGGTGACGAACGCAACCCAGCGGCGGGCGCCCAGTTCTCGCAGCAGCAGGTACGTCGCGGCGCCCGCGACGGTGAACTGCAAGATGAACAGCGCCGGCATGACCTTGGACGTCGGCAGTACGAGCGCGAGCAAGAGCCACGGCGGGTAGAACGTGGATCCCGGGCTGGCGAAGAGGGGCACGCCGCCATAAACATATGGAACCCACGCCGGCAACTGTCCCGCCTTCAACGCATCCGCGATGAAGCTCCAGTAGAAAAAGGTACCCGCTAGGTAGTCGGTCCCAAATAAGTGACGGCCGGGCAGCAACGCCGGAAGGAAATAGATCAACGCCAAGGCGAAATACAGCCCCGTGGACCGGCCGAAGGAGAGCGGACTCTGCTTCTCGGCGATGGGTGCCTTTGCAGGCCGGGTGCTGGACGAAGGCGAACGAACAGGCATCTTCAGGTACTTGGTGTAGTTCGGCGGAGAAGGTGGTCGGCGGCGATCCCGCGGAGAAACCCGAGGTGATCCTGTGCGACCTCGTCCCAAAGAAAGCGCTTTGCGGATGCGCGGGCCGTTTCGGACAGCCGGCTGCGGCGTTGCGGGTCGCTGAGCAGCCGGGCAACGGCCGAAGCGAGCGCCTGCGGGTCTTCAGGCGGCACGAGAATGCCGCCTGCGGGTGGCGAGACCACTTCGGGCAATGAGCCGGCGGTTGAAGCGACCAGGGGCACGCCTGCCGCCATCGCCTCGGCGGCTACCATCCCAAAACCCTCGAAGCGCGATGGCATCATCTGCACGGCCGCCCGAGAAAAAAGCCGTTGCCGCTCCTTTTCACTCACCGCGCCCCGAAACACCACGTGATCGCGCAGCCCCAGCGAAGTCGCCATCTGCCGAAGCGCAGGGCCGTCCTTGCCGCGCCCGGCGATGTGCAGTTCGATGCGCGGATCTCCGGCTACCAGGAGAGCGGTTGCTTGCAGCAGCGTGTCCAGCCCCTTCTGCAGGATGTCGAGACGGCCGAAGTAGAGCAGCAAACCGTTTTCCGGTTTTCGCCGCAGGGCGAACAGCTCGTCCGGAACACCCGCATAGACCAGGTCGATCTTGACGGCCGGGTCTACGAGCGGCCGCAGCAGGTCGTGAGTTGCTGACGATGTCGCACTCAGCCGCACCGCGCGACGGAGCATGGCATGCTCGAACCGGGCGAGTCCCGACCCGAGGAGCGGTCCCCATCGTGCTGTAGCCGTAGGCGTAGTAAGATGATGAACCGTGATCCCGACCGGGCGATGGGTGGGTACGAGGATAGGCGTGTACGCAGAGAAGTCGAAGACCGCAGCGTCGTACGCGGTGCGTTCCAGGTACCGGCGCGCTGCCCGCGCATACGTCAACCGGCTCAAGGCGTACGGCCCCCGCGCCCCGGCATGTACGTACGCAATCCCGTCACGGGTCTCGCTGCGCGCGCGGGGATAGTTGCCCGTCAGCACCGTTACTGCCACCGCGTCTTTCAGCCGCCGGTACAGCTCGCGTACCCGGACCGCCCCGCCCCCGCCCACCCATGGATTTGCGGGGTCGTCGTAAATGCAGTGAATTACCCGCATTCGCGTTCCAATCCCCTTCAATGCCAAACTACCCTCCCGGGCACGGGGCGGCAACGCGCCATCACCTCCTTCGCGAACGCCGGAGCACGCATCACCCCGTGAGGGAGCCTGATGGTGATTTGCCGGCCGCTACCCGCAAGTAGAGTTCGGTCAAACTGGTCATGATCACCTCCCACGAAAATCGTTCGCGCGCATCATCCAGAGCCGCCGCGCCCATGCGTGCAGCGGCGGCGGGGTCTGCGGCGAGCGTCTGGATCGCGGCAGCGAGTGCATCAACGTCCCCCGGGGGGACCAGCAGTCCGTTCTCCCCGTGCCGCACGATGTCGGTGATCCCTCCCGCGGCGCTGGCGACAACCGGTTTGCCGTAGCTCATCGCTTCCAAGAGTACGACGCCGAGCCCTTCGGTGTCCCCCTTGCTATCGACAACCGCCGGGAGAACCAGGGCATCGCATGCGGCAAGCCGCGCCTCGAGAACCTCCTTGGCAACGAAACCGTGGAGAAAAACGCGGTTTGAGAGGCGAAGTTTCTCCGTCAACCGGGTGAGCGGCTCCAACTCGGGGCCGTCCCCGACCACGTGAAGGCAGCAAGGCGGCGTTGCGGGTGTCCCGGCCAACGCCCGCAGCAGCAGCCGGACCCCTTTGCGTTCTACAAGGCGGCCGACGAAGAGCAGTTCAAAGGGCCTGCCGCCAGCTTCTGGCGCGGGACGGGGGGCAGGGGGCTGGTGCGGTTCGACCGCCGCTCCGAAGGGGATGATCACCGGCTCCACCTGGGGCGCGACCTCGCGAAGCCGCGCCGCGGTGTACGTCGAAATTGCGGTCACGGCGTCGGAGCCAGCCACGATCCGGCGGAGCAATGGGAGCAGCGCGGGCAGCCGGCCTTGAGTCCAGGTGAGTTCGACGCCGAAAAAGGTGCTGACCAGAGGAACGCCGCCAGCGCGCTTTGCCGCCAGTCCCAGCAAACCGTGGGGCAGCGGCCAAAAGGCATGGACCACATCGAACCGCCCGCTGCGCGCCAGCTTCGCAGCCGCAATCGAGCCAGCGGCCACATAGCCCGGCACCAGTGCGGCATACCACGGGCGCTCCCGGATGCGGTCCGGAGTGGTCTGGTCGTGGGTGAGCGTTTCGAGCCAACGAGGAGCATACCGGAAGCGGTGCACGCGCACCCCGTCCATGCTCTGTGACCTTTGGCCGCGATAGGAAGGAGCCAAGATCTCGACCTCTACGCCGCGCTCCCGCAACCGCCGGACGGTCTCTACGAGCCACGGTGTGATTACGTCGCCTTCGTGCCGCGGGTAGGCGGTGGCGATGAAGAGAACTCTCAAAGGCGGTTGCGAGCGCGGCGGCCATCCCATAGAATCGCCGAACCTATCATCCGGTAACAATTTCTCCAAGCGCCTGAACGGTTTTTCGATTGCAGCGTTGCCTCGTCATCGTACCTACCTTCAACGAACGGGACAATCTCCCGCGTCTCATCCCGCTGATTCTCGAGCAGGATGAGCGTCTGCACGTGCTCGTGGTTGACGACGCTTCGCCTGATGGGACGGGCGACGTCGCCGACCGGCTCGCACAGCGCAGCGAGCGGATTCATGTGCTTCACCGCAGCGGCAAGCTCGGGCTCGGCACCGCTTATCTCGACGGCTTCGGGTGGGGCCTCGAACGCGGGTACGACGTGCTTTTCGAGATGGACGCCGATTTCTCCCACGATCCCGGCCATCTTCCGCAATTCCTGCAGGCCATAGAAGATTATGATGTCGTTCTCGGCTCACGCTACCTGCACGGCCGCGTCACCGTCGTGAACTGGCCCATCGGCCGGCTACTCCTCAGCTACTTCGCCAACGTATACGCACGCTGGGTTACTGGACTGCCCATTGCCGATGCCACGGGCGGCTTTAAGTGCTTCCGGAGCGAAGTTCTCGCAGCACTCGACCTGCACCGCGTCGAGTCCAACGGCTACGCTTTCCAAATCGAGATGAGCTTTCGCGCCTGGAAGCGCGGCTTTCGCATCGGCGAAATCCCCATCACTTTCGTTGACCGCGACATCGGCGAGAGCAAAATGTCCAAGCGCATTGTCCGGGAGGCCGTGTGGCGCGTATGGAAGCTGAGAGCGCTCTCCGTACTAGGCAAGATATGAGCGGCGGCCGGGGAATCGCAGGCGTGGCGTCCGCCGCAGGGCGGTGATGACGCAAGGTTCGCCAATCTGACTTACCCACATCTTTCCACGGCGGTAGGTTTACATAATGTATATTATACGCCTTGGCGTGCGCTTTGCGCCGGACGCCCCTGCAGCGTCACGCTGTTCCCCTTTTTGGACCAGCTACAGCTTCACCCAGGAGGCAGCAGATGGCGGCAACAATTTGGAAAGGAGCGATTTCCTTCGGGCTGGTCAACATACCGGTCAACTTGCAGAGCGCGGTGCGCTCGCACGACCTGAGCTTCAAACTCCTTCGCGAGGATGGCCTGTGCCCGGTGAAGTACGAGCGGGTCTGTACCACGGATGGCGAAGCGGTTCCGTGGGCGGAGATCGTAAAAGGATACGAATACGAGAAGGGCCGCTACGTCGTGATCACGGACGAGGACTTCAAAGAAGCGGCGCTTGCCACCTCGAAGAGCTTTGACATTCAAGGATTCGTCGGCGAGGCCGAGATCGACCCGCGCTTCTACGAGAAGCCGTACTACCTGGTCCCGCAGAGTGGCGGCGAAAAGGCCTACGCGCTCCTGCGCGAAGCCATGCGCAAGAGTGGCAGCGTAGGTATCGGGACGATCACGATCCGGCAGAAGCAGCGGCTGGCGGCGATCAAACCGGTCGGCGATGCGCTGGTCCTGGACCTCATGCGCTTCGCGGATGAAGTGGTAGATGAAGGCACGGAGCGTTTCCCTTCGGCGGACGAGCTGCGGCCTCAGGAATTGAAGATGGCCGAGCAGTTGATCGAAAACCTCACTGAGGAGTTTCAGCCGGCGCAGTACAAGGATCAGTACCGTGCCAACTTGCTCAAGATCATCGAGGCGAAGACGGAAGGCCGCTCCGCAAACCTCGAGGAGGCGGCGGAGCCGGATACGGCGGGCGTCATCGACCTGATGGCCCGGCTTCAGGAAAGTCTCGAGCAGAACAAGAAGCCCGCGGCCAAGAAGTCCAAGCGCTCTGGCGGCAAAAGCACGGCTCGTAAGAAGAAGACCGCCTGATGCCGAAGCGGGCAACCTCCCCGCTGCAGGAATACCAGCATAAGCGGGACTTCAGCCAGACCGCTGAGCCGGCCGGCGTTCTCGCTGACACTGGGGAGCGCCGGGTTTTTGTCATCCAGAAGCACGCGGCCACCGCGCTCCACTTCGATCTTCGCCTGCAGCTCGGCGGGGTGATGAAGAGCTGGGCGGTACCGAAGGGCCCAAGCCTGGATCCATCGGTGAGGCGCCTCGCCATCGAGGTCGAAGACCACCCGATAGACTACAACTCCTTCGAGGGGGTAATTCCCGCTGGCCAGTACGGCGGCGGCACTGTGATGATCTGGGATCATGGCACCCTGAAAACCGGCGGCGGCGACCGCGGTTTCGAACAGGCGTACCAGCGCGGCCGATTAGACTTCACCCTCGATGGCGAACGGCTTCGCGGCGGCTTCAAGCTGATTCGAACCAGCGACGCTGAAGGGCGCAAGAAGCCGCAGTGGCTGCTCGTCAAAGAGGATGACGACGCGGCAGCGCCCGGAGATCCCGTGACGGAGGCGTTCCTCACTTCCGTGGTCTCAGGCCGCAGCATAGACGAAATTCGTACCGGAGCGCCGGCCCGGGACGAAAGCTCCGTCCCGCAGATGTCCGCTGCAAAGAGCCGCACCCAAAGTGTAGCCGGTCTCGCGCCGATGCTGGCTACCAATGCCGCCGGCCCGCCCGTAGCGGGAGACTGGACCTTCGAGCCGAAATACGACGGCATCCGCGTGCTCGCCTTCGGGTCGGAAGATGACGCCGCCCTGATCACCCGGAATGGTCGCAACAAGTCACCCCAGTTCCCTGCCATCTCCGCGGCGGTACGTGAAGTTGCGGCGGCGGCTGGCGGTTCTCTGGTGCTGGACGGCGAAATTGTCGCCCTACGCGACGGGCAACTCGCGCGCTTCGAAACTCTGCAAGGGCGGATGCATCTTACCGGCGCGAGCGCGATCTCGAAGGCTGCAGCCGCAACCCCGGCGGTGCTCGTCGCGTTTGATGCCTTGCTGGTAGACGGGCGGCTGCTCGTCACCCTGCCCTGGACAGAGCGGCGCGCTGAGCTCGAGGCTCTGCTGGCCGGCTCCGGCCGGCACCATCTGCGGCTGGGTCACACCACGACCGACCACGCTGCGCTGCTGCGTCAGGCGGAGGCTGAAGGGTGGGAAGGGCTGCTCGCAAAGCGCACTAGTGCTCGATACCGTCCCGGCGCGCGCTCGGCAGACTGGCAGAAGCTGAAGCTGGAAGGCCGGCAGGAGTTCGTCATCGGCGGGTACACCGAGCCCCGGGGGTCCCGCCCCCATTTCGGCGCGCTTCTCCTGGGCTACTATGATGAAGATGGCGATCTGTGTTACGCCGGCCACACCGGCACCGGCTTCTCCCAGGATCAATTGGACGAGGTATTTCGGAAGATGCAGCGGTTGCGGCGGAAGACGTCGCCTTTCCGCACCATTCCCGAAACCAACATGCCCGCTACCTGGGTGACCCCGAAGTTGGTTGCCGAGATTCGCTTCAACGAGTGGACCTCGGCGGGCAAGCTCCGCCACCCGGTCTTTCTCGGCCTCCGCGAAGAGAAGGATCCGAAGGAAGTACGTCGCGAGCGCACCGGCCCAGCCGCCGCTTCCCCGCCGCCGCAAACGTCATCGGCGCCGCACTCGAGTGCACCTGCCGGGGGCCGCGTGCCGGAAGCGCGTGACGATGCGGAAATTGGCGATGTCGTCGCGCAACTCCGCCGGCTCGAGGATAGCGGCGGCGGCACGCTCGTCTTCCCCGGCGGGCGGAGCCTGGCCGTCACCAACGTAGGCAAGATCTTTTTCCCGGAGGCGCAGATTACCAAGGGCGATCTGCTCCGCTACTACGCGGCAATGGCTCCGCTGATCCTCCCGGCGATGGCCGGCCGGCCGCTGGTCCTGAAGCGGTTTCCGAATGGAATCGACGGAGAATCGTTTTACCAGCAGGCCGCCGAGGACGTGCCGCCCGGCATTCGGGCGGAACCAATTCACGAAAGCGATGGTGGCACTCGGGAGATGTTGGTCGGCGGCGACCTGGCCACCCTGCTGTATACGGTGCAGTTGGGCGCGATCTCGTTCGATCCGTGGCACTCGCGGATGGGCCGGCTGGACTATGCCGACTACACCGTGATCGATCTCGACCCCGGTTCGGAGACTCCCTTCTCCACCGTTGTAGATGTCGCCCGCTGGGTCAAAGACGAGCTGGATGCCTTTGGCTTGCACGGGGCGCTCAAGACCTCGGGGTCGTCGGGATTGCACATCTACCTGCCCCTGCCGCCGGCCACTCCGCTCGAAGCGGCAACGCTGGTGGCACAGATCATTGCGACCAAGGTGGCAGCGGCTCACCCGAAGCAGGCCACTGTGGTGAGGCAGAGGGCGCGGCGGCCGAAAGGCACGGTGTATGTAGACTACCTGCAGAACCTGCTGGGGAAGACGGTTGCGGGGGTGTATTCGGTACGCGCGCGCACCGGCGCGACTGTGTCGGCGCCCCTTCGGTGGGCGGAGCTTACGAGCGCGCTGAGCATCTCCGATTTCACGATCCGCTCTGTGCAGCAGCGTGTGGCTCGGCGCGGTGATCCCTGGCACCCGGCGATCGAGTCCCCGAACGACCTAGCAAGGCTCCTGCCAGAGGCAGGATGAGGAAAAACGCCGGGGCGCGGACCGAACGGTCGTTGATTCCGCACTCCGACCTTCGCGTTCCGGATTGGACTGGTTTGGCCCTCAGTGTGTCCGGTAGCGGCGGCTGACTTCGTCCAACCGGCTGCGTTCTTCCCCGGTGAGCGAATCCATCCCCTTGGCTGAGATTTTGTCCAAGATGCGGTCGATCTCATCCAGAAGCTCGCCCTCGCGCGCTGGCGGTATGCTGGAAGCGGGGGTCTCAGAAACGGAAGATTCCCGGCGGCGCAGCGACTTGAGAGCTCGCTCCGCCCGCGTCACAACGGGCGGCTTAGATGCCGGTACCGTAGGACCCCATGGCGACGGGCCCCACGAGCTTTTCAGGTACAGAAACGCTGCCGCTGCGCCTCCCAGGTGCGCGAGGTGGGCCACGTTGCCGCCACCGCCGAAGAGCGCATAGAACAAGGTGATCCCGATAAAGAAGGCGACCAGGAACTTCGCCTTCACCGGGAAAATTCCGTAGATGTAGATGGGGTTGTCCGGCCAATACATGGCGTACGCCAGCAGCGTTCCGAACACGGCTCCCGAGGCCCCGACAATCATCTGGTGGGGAAAGACCAGCGAAAGCAGCGCTCCGCCTGCCCCGCAGACCAGGTAGAACTTGAGGAACTCGTTCGATCCCCAGCGCTCCTCGAGGGGCGGCCCGAAGAAGAACAAGCCCAGCATGTTGAACAGCAGGTGCAGGAACCCCGCGTGTACGAACATGTAGGTCACGAACGTCCACGGCCGCGCGAGCAGTGCGGCCGGTACCAGCGCCAACAGCGGGACCAGTGCGCTGAACGCCAGCGTCAGCACGTAGATCACCGCATTCGCGATGAGCAGGCGCTTCACCCACGGCGTGAGCGAAAAGCCGAACGGGTTGCGTGCCGAATGAGTCGAAAATGCCATTCCGGTCGTCGTATGTTGCCATCGAGCCTGCGCGCGGCGGTCCGCGTTGCTGGCCGGTGTGATCATGAAATTGTACCCGCCTGCTCTGCCCCGGTTGCGATGTGGGCGGCCACCGTCCGCGCGAGCGCCAATCCAAAACCAGGAAGGCGCGCGATCTCCTCCTCGCTTGCCGCACGCACACCCCGCACCGAACCAAACGCTGCCAATAGCGCACGCTGCCGCGCGGGTCCCACCCCCGGTACGCCCGAGAGTTCAGAGCGAATCGTCCGCTTCTGGCGCAGCTTCCGGTTGTACCCGATTGCAAAACGATGCGCCTCGTCCCGAGCCCGCTGCAGCAGCCGCAGCGCGGCGGAAGTGCGCGGGAGCCGCACCGGCTGCTCGCGGCCCCGCACGTACACCAGCTCCTCGCGTTTCGCAATGCTCGCAACCGGCTGCTCGCCCGCACCGAGATCATCGAGAACGGCGAGCGTGGCGTTCAGTTGCCCGAGCCCGCCATCGATGAGCACCAGATCCGGCAGCGGCTCGCCCTCCGAAATACGGCGGCTGAAGTAGCGCGATACCACCTCCTGCATCGAGCGGTAATCATCGTTGCCCCACCCGCCACGGATCGCGAACTTGCGGTACTCGCCCCGGTTCGGCTCCGCATCGTCCAAGGTCACCGCCGCGGCTACCGTCTCAGTACCCTGCGTGTGCGAGATGTCGAAGCAGACGATCCGGCGCGGCACGGAAGATACCCCCAGCGCCGCCTGCAGTTCGTACAATACGTT